>DASSZK010000198.1:0-21725 GCA_035702845.1 Acidimicrobiales bacterium | reverse complement strand
TGGCCGACACGTGACCCGTCAATACCGTAAGTACGTACTCGCAGGCTTCGTCCTCGCTCAGGAAAGTAAGCGAGGGGTGCATGCGCATGCTTTCCCAGACGAGCACTTCCCAACTGCGCTGGTTGGGCCGGAGGATACAGGCGCCTTCGCTTACTGTACGCGGGGCCTCCAAACCGACGAGCAGGTAGCGGTCCTCGGGAACAGACGCTGCATGGAGGCACTGCTGCAACTGCCGACGGTCCACCTGTTGCCCTCCTTGGAGTGAGCTGGCCGGCACGGGCCGTGTTTTTAAGTATTAGCGCAACTTGGACGACCGCGCCCAATTGTCTACCTGCCGCGGCAACTGTGCGAACACCCGGAAGTCACGCACGGTGGCGATTAAACCGCGGAGCACGCCGAAGGGCACTGGGCGAAGGGCACTGGGCGAAGGGCACTGGGGCAGCGTCAACGGCGGCGTGCCGCGCAGGTAATGCAGTAACGAGTGGCCGGCATCGCCTCGAGGCGGGCCGGGGAGATGTCCTGCCCGCAACCTTCGCACAGCCCATAGCTACCGGCGTCCAACTTGGCCAAGGCATGCTCGACCTCGCCGAGGTTGTTGGTGAGGGTCATCGCCAGGGCCTCCGCTTCCCCTCGCTCCGCAGTCACCTGGCTCGAGTCGGCAAAGTTAGGGTCATAGGACAATCCTTCAGCGCCGATGCCGAGCTCGGAAAGCTCCAGGCGTAGAGCAGCCCGCTGGGACTCGAGCTCCTCCTTCAGGGTGCTGACTGTGTCCGCCTCCATGGCCGCAGTGTAGACCCTCGCTGCGGGGTCGTGCCGCCTGTTACGCACCTGGCGTTTATAAAGCCAGAGAGCTCGGCTACGGGAACACGGAGCGTTGGAACGTAACCGCCGTCGTGCCGCTCGCCGACGGCTTCAGTCCTGGCGCGCACGAGGATGGGCGCTCAGGTAAGCCGCCTTGAGCCGCTGGGCGGACACCTTTGTGTAGACCTGAGTCGTCGCCACGGACGCGTGCCCGAGCACCTCTTGCACGATGCGGATGTCGGCGCCATGGTCGAGCAGGTGCGTGGCACAGCTGTGCCGCAGGACATGCGGCGACAACCTGCCCGCAAGACCGGCGCGGTCCCCGTAGTGCTTGACGATCCCCCATACGCCCTGGCGGCTGATCCGTCCCCCTCTCGCGTTGAGGAAGACGGCGTCGGAATCCGATCGACGGGCCCAACGTTTGGGCATTACCAATGGACGCCCGCCGGGCCCCAGCCACTCCACCAAGGCCTGACGGGCATAGCGGCCAAGGGGCACCAGACGCTCCTTGTTGCCCTTACCGGTAACGCGCACCAACTGCTCCTCGATGGCCAGGTCCGCCAGCGACATAGCCGTTAGCTCGGATATACGAGCGCCAGTGGCGTAAAGGACCTCAAGGACCGCCCGATCACGTAGGGCCAAAGGCCCCGTGCCAGTAACCGCCGCAAGTAGGGCCTTGACCTCGCTTTCAGTCAGCGCTTTGGGAAGGCTCTGGGGCAGGCGCGGGGGCTTCAGGTCGCGCGCCGGATCTTGGATGGCGCGCCCCTCCAGGGCCATGAACCTGTGGAACGAACGCACAGCGACGACAGCACGCGCCACTGAGGCGGGAGCGAGCCCTTTGGCCCGCAGGTGCCCCACGTACCGGCTTACCGTGGCCTCGTCGACGTCACCGGCGGCGCCCGGCGCGGCGCCGTCTGGGCCGCCGGCCCGCTCGCCGGCGTGCTGGGCGTGGTCATTGGCGGCCTGCTGGCGCAGCCACGTCTCGTAAGCCAACAGGTCACGCCGGTAGGAGATGATCGTGTTCTGACTGCGGCCCCGCTCTACCGACAGCCAGCTCAATAGCTCCTCGGCCTCAAGACTTAGTGCCGCCAGAGCGGCCCCCGACGGTAGGGCCCGTCCGGGGCCCACGGGCCTACCTGAGGGCACAACCTTCGGGGTGGGTGGCCTTGGGCATCACCCTGCAAGCGGCATGGAGGAGATCCGTGCCTGTGCCATGAACAACCCGACGATCGTCTTGGCGTCGGTGATCTCCCGAGCTGCCACCAAGGAAGCGACGGCCGAAAGAGGCCTTCTCTCGATCGTCATGTACTGCTCTTCGATACCCTGGCGCTCGCCCGGTACCGGGCGCAGGTCTCGCGCCAGGTAGCACCAGGACTCCTCGTCGGAGAAACCAGGGGAATTGAAGAAGCGGCCTAGGAGGGTTAGGGTACCCGCCTCGAGCGCCGCCTCCTCAGCCAGTTCACGGGCCGCGGTCACCTCGGTGGGTTCGTCGGCAACGTCCCTCTTGCCGGCAGGGATTTCGAGCAGGTGCTGCTCGATCGGGGCACGGTACTGGCGGACAAGGACGACCTCTCCCGTCGCGTCGTCATACGGGACGACTACGACGGCACCCGGGTGCCGCACGATATCGCGTTCGAAGCTCGATCCATCTGGAGCTTCATAGCTCCCTACGAAAACATGCAACAAGGTGGACTGGTAGACGGGGCGCTCCCCTACCCGGCGAAATTCACCCGAGGGCAATGGGTGCTCCCGCATTGCGTACCGGCACCATGTCCGGGTCGATCAGATGCGGCTTTCGACCTTCGGCCCGAGCCAGGGCAGCCTGCACCAGGCCACTGAAAAGCGGATGTGGCCGATCGGGGCGGCTCTTGAACTCGGGGTGCGCCTGCGTGCCCATCCAGAATGGGTGCCCAGGGAGCTCGATCATCTCGACCAAACGGCCGTCAGGTGATTCCCCACTGCAGTTGAGCCCAGCCTGCTCCAGGCGGCTGCGGTAACGAGGGTTTACCTCGTAACGGTGCCGGTGGCGCTCGAAGACCAGCTCGGCCCCATATACCGCTGCCACCTGGCTACCCGGTCGCAAGCGTGCCGGGTAGGTGCCGAGGCGCATCGTCCCCCCGTAGTTGGACTGGCTTACTATCTCACGCTGCTCGTCCATGAGGTCGATCACCAGGTGCGGTGACCCGGGAGCAAACTCGCGGGAGTTGGCTCGGTCCAGCCCGGCACCGTTGCGGGCAAATTCGATGACCATGACCTGCAGGCCCAAGCAGAGCCCCAGGCAGGGCAACCCGTGCTCGCGGGCGTACCCCACTGCCGTGATCATCCCCTCGATACCCCGCTCGCCAAAGCCTCCGGGGACGATCATGCCGTCGAGCTCCCACAGACGGCCTTCCGCCAGCAACCCCTCGACCTCTTCGGCTTGGACCCAGTCGAGCTGCACCCGCGCCCCATGGGCATACCCACCGTGCCTGAGCGCCTCGACGACCGAAAGGTAGGCGTCGGGCAGGTTCACGTACTTGCCGATGAGGCCGATCCGCACCGGCTTGTCGGCGGCTTCCACTCGGCCCACGAGGGCCCGCCAATGCGACAAGTCGAGTGCGTGCACGTGCGGCGCCTGCGAGGGCCCTTCGAGGTGGAGCAGCTTGCATACGTACTCGTCGAGGCCCTCTTCGTGCAGGGACAACGGGATCTCATAGAGGTTGGGGGCGTCGATGTTGGATATGACCGCTTCCTCGGGGACGTCGCACAACATCGAGATCTTGGTCTTCAAGCTGGGCGGGAGCGGGCGGTCACTTCGAAGGATGATGACATCGGGCTGTATGCCCCGCGACCGCAACTCCGTCACGGAATGCTGGGTCGGCTTGGTTTTCTGCTCGCCTGACGGCCCGAGGTAGGGCACCAGGGTCACATGGATGTAGCAGACGTTGTCGCGTCCCACCTCTTTGCGGATCTGGCGTACTGCCTCGAGGAACGGAAGGATCTCGATGTCACCGACGGTGCCGCCGATCTCGGTTATGACGACGTCTACGTCGTCAGTGCCCAGGCGTCGTATGCGGTGCTTTATCTCGTTGGTGATGTGGGGGATCACCTGAACGGTCTTGCCCAGGTACTCGCCGCGGCGTTCCTTGGCGATCACAGACTGGTAAATAGAACCCGTCGTTGCGTTGGAGTCGCGCGAGAGAGCTTCGTCGATGAACCGCTCGTAATGGCCGAGATCGAGGTCCATCTCGCCCCCGTCGTCGGTAACGAACACCTCACCATGCTCGAAGGGGTTCATCGTGCCGGGGTCGACATTGATGTAAGGGTCGAGCTTTTGCATGGTGACCCGTAGGCCCCGGCTCTTTAGCAGGCGTCCCAGGGACGCCGCCGTGAGCCCCTTGCCCAGAGAGCTCGCCACTCCCCCGGTCACGAAGATGTGCTTCGCCAAGATCCCTCCAGTCAGCAATTGCACCTACCCGCTCAATTCAACGGCGGGCTCACTGGCCGGTCGAGATCGCCTGCCCCAGCCTTGCCTGGCTCGTGGTCAGGCCTTCTCGGGTGGCCACCCCACCTTAGCTCAGGTAGCCAGCCGAGGCCTGGGATAGCAGCTCGGCGGCGTGACGCTGAGCTGCTTTGCTGGCGGGCTGGCCCGAAAGCATGCGTGCCAGCTCGACAACCCTGTCCCGGCCGCCAACCTGGGCCGCAGTCGAGACTGTGCGGGCGCCGTCTTCGCTCTTGGTAACAACCACATGAGAGCCGGCGAAGGCAGCTACCTGAGCCAGGTGGGTCACCACCAACACCTGGAAGCGCTCGCCGAGGCGAGCCAGGGCGCGCCCGACGGCAATCGCAGCCTCACCGCCAATGCCTGCGTCGACCTCGTCGAACACCAATGTGCCCGGCCCCTCCGGCTGCTCGCCCTGTGCCTCGGCGCCGCTCGGCGCCCCGCTCGCCGCTTCGGCACTCGTTGTCCCCGAACGCTGCAACACCACCAAGCGCAACGCAAGCATTGCCCGCGCCAGCTCCCCGCCGGAAGCCACCTTTGACAGCGGCGCCAAAGCCTCGCCCGCATTCGCGCCGAGCAAGAAGCAGACGTCGTCCGCGGCGAGCTCGCGCAGCTCGTCACCGGGGACTGGCGGTATGCGCGCGTCTCCCCCTTCGGCCTGGTCAACCCGATCAACAACCTTGTCACCCTCGCCAACCGGCACATTTTCACCGGTCGACACGGCGAACCGGGCCTTGGGCATAGCCAGCTGGCGCAGCTCCGCTTCCACGGCGCTGGCGAAGGAAGCGGCGGCGCCCCGCCTCACGGCCCCGAGTTCGCCTGCCGCCGCCCGCAGATCGGCGCGGGCCAAGCTGAGCTCCTCAGCGAGCCTAACCGCCCTCGATCCCTCGCCGGCAAGGTAGTCGAGCCGCTGACGAGCTTGTTCTTCCCACGCGAGCACGTCGGCCAGGGACCCCGCCCGAGCGTACTTACGGACCAGTTCGCGCAAAAGCGAGCGACGTTCCGTGACCTCAGCGAGGCGTTGCGGGTCCTCCTCCAGGGTCTCGCTCGCCTTGCGCAGCTCCTCGGCTATGTCAGCCAGCTCCGCCGCTACGGACCGCAGGCGCCCGCCGGCATCGGCCAAGGGAGGGTTCCCTGCAAGGGACGCGACGAGAGCGCCGACCCGGTCGATCAGCTGGTCGTCTCCGACCAGCGCACCGTGCGCCGAAGTCGCCGCCGCCCGGTGGGACCCGGCGGCGGACAGCAGCTCGAACTCCTCACGCAGGCGCTCCTCCTCGTCCGGGCCATCTATTCGCGCCCGAGCGATCTCGTCGAGCTGGAAACGCAGGAGCGCCTCCTCGCGCTCTCTGGCATCCCTGTCCCCACCTGCTTCGGCCAGCTGGCGTTCGAGGTCGCTCACCCGCCGGCGAGCGCCGTCACGGCGAGCTGTGCTGACGCCAGCGAAGCGGTCAAGAGCCGCTCGCTGCGCCGATGGCGAGAGCAACGATTGATGAGCGTGCTGCCCGTGCAGGTCGACCAAGGCGGCGCCGCACCCTGACAGAGAGGCGGCCGTAACCATACGGCCGTCGATATACGCCCGGGACCGCCCTTGCACAGCGATCGCCCTGGACAGGACCGTCTCCGAGCCGCCATCACAGAACCTGCCCTCAACGACGGCCTCATCGGCTCCATGGCGCACAAGCACCGGGTCGGCCCGGCCCCCCACGAGCAGCGCCAGGGCCCCCACAACCATCGTCTTGCCGGCACCGGTCTCACCGGTAACCGCCGTCATGCCGGGGCCGAGCAACAAGGTCAAGTCCTCGATCACGCCGAGCTGCCGGGCGCGCAGTTCGCTCAGCACAGCAGATCAGCGATCGGCAAGGCGGAACTTGTTTTTCAGCACCGTCTCGAAACTACGCCCTCCGAACGTGACGAGGACTGCGTCGTCGGGCCCGGCGTTGCAGACCACCCTCTCGCCGACGACAGCCACCCCGACATTGGCACCATCCACGATGAGCTCTGCGCCCGACGGACCGACCACTTCGAACTCGACCGTGTCGGAGCGCCCGAGCACGACACTGCGGTCAAAAAGCATATGGGGAGAAACGGGCGTCACCACCAGGCAGTCCAGCTTGGGGGAAACGATCGGCCCGCGCGCCGACAGGTTGTAGCCTGTCGAGCCCGTAGGCGTGGAAAGGATCATCGAGTCAGCGGCAAAGCTGAGGAAATGCGAGCCCGTGATCTCCATGTCCACGTTGATCGTGTGAGCACCGGTGGGCCGGGCAAGCACTACATCGTTGAGGCCTGTCGCGGGGCCCAGGCGGGGCGTACCGTCTTCTCCGACCACCGTCGCCTGGACGGTCATCCTCTTCTCCAACTCGAAATCGCCGTCCAGAAAGCGGCACACCGCCGCATTGAGGCCGTCCGGCTCGGCGGCCGTGAGATAGCCGAACCGGCCAAAATTGACGCCCAGCACCGGCACGCCCGTGCCGAGCACCAAGCCGACGGCGCGCAGCATGGTGCCATCGCCCCCCAGGCTCACCAGGAGATCCAGATCCTTGACCTCGTCTGCCGCTTCGCCGGGACCAAGCACCGCCGGCCCAAGCTGGGGGAAGGTGCGAGCCTGGTGACCTTCCTCGACAAGCCAGCTCTTGGTCTGCTCGGCCACCCGTGCCGCCTCAGGCCGGCCCACGTGGGCCACGAGACCTATGACTGCCACGCTGGCACCTCCTGTGTCGAACCTTCCACGCTGGCGTCGCGGGCACCATAGCTGACATCCGCCCCGGCGTACGCTTCTTCGATCGCCGCCTCGAGGACGGCGCTCAGATCGGCCCCGATAGTTCGCGCCGCCGCCGGCGACTGGTCCGGGACCGGCGTGCGGATATGGAGGAGGAACTCCACGTTGCCGCTGCTGCCCGTGATCGGCGAGGGCATGGCATCGCACGGCATGGCTCCCTGGGCTAGGAACGCTGCAGCGACACCGCTGAGCGCGCCCTGCCACACCTCACGCCCGCGCACCACGCCGCGCCCGCGCGACACGTCGGCACGCCCGGCCTCGAACTGCGGTTTGACGAGCACGACCAGGTCAGCCCCCGGCGCCGCCAGCGCCACGAGAGATGGGGCAACCGTGCGAAGCGAAATGAAGGACAAGTCCGCCACCAACACAGGAAAGCGCCTGCCTCCGAGGTCAGCCGGGACCAAGGAACGGATATTGCAATGCTCCAGTACCTCGACACGCGGATCATGGCGCAACCTCTCCAGCAACTGGCCGTGCCCGACGTCGACGGCCACGACCCGAGAAGCACCGCGCTGGAGCAAGCAATCAGTAAAGCCACCGGTCGAGGCGCCCGCATCCAGCGATTGCCGGCCGCCGACGTCGATCCCGAACCTATCGAGGGCCGCGTCCAGCTTCTCGCCGCCGCGGCTGGCAAACCTGGCCGGTGGACCTGTCACTACCACCGGCTCGCTCGGCGCCACCTGCCGGGCCGGCTTGTCAGCAGGCGCGCCGCCCACCAGTACCCGGCCAGCCGATATCAGTGCCACCGCCTCGCCTCGCCCGGTCGCCAAGCCCCGGCGTACAAGCTCGGCGTCGAGCCGTCGCCGGGATGGCCCCATGAGGCACAGCCTACCGGTGGGTGCTGTACGCGCCAGACAACGACAGCGGTGCTAGCTTGCCGCCGGTGGCGACCAGTGAAACGGGTGCCGTGCAGCAACGGCACCAAGACGGGCCCCGGTGGGATCTGGTCATCTTCGACCATGACGGTGTGATCGTCGACAGCGAACCGCTGGCGGCACGGGCGATGTCCGAAGTGCTCGCCCAGCACGGCTACTCGCTCAGCCCGCACGACGTGGACCGCCGGTACCGAGGCATGAGCCTCGCGCGCACCCGGGCCGCTTTCGAACGGGAAACCGGCTCAGTACTGCCCGCCCAGTTCGAACGCGAGTACATGCAGCGCTCCGCTGCGATCAAGGCAGCCGAACTGCAGGCCGTCCCGGGCGTCGTGGCCGTCCTGGACAGGCTCGAAGCTGGCGGCATCGCCTACTGCATGGCCTCGTCAAGCCAGCGCTCGACCATCGCCTCCGCGCTCGCGGTCGTCGGCCTCACCGAGCGCTTCGCCGGCCGGTGGTGGGGCGCAGACGACGTCGTGCGGACCAAACCGGCACCGGATCTGTTCTTGCTCGCGGCGAAGCAGATGGGGGCCGAGCCGGGGCGCTGCGTAGTGATCGAGGACACGCCGATCGGCGTCGCTGCCGGGCGCGCAGCAGGGATGTCAGTACTCGGCTACTGCGCGAGCATCCCCAGCGAGGCTCTCGGCGAGGCCGATGCCGTCTTCGAGCGCATGGAGATGCTCCCCCGACTACTCGGGCTTTAAACCTTGCGACTGCAATTGCAGCGAACGGACCAGTCGCTATGGCGATTAGTGCCAGCCGGTAGCCCTCAGGTCCAGATGGTGTTACCGCCAGATGGTGTTACCGGTGGCCGGGTCGAAGAAGTTGAGCATGTCGGTCTCGACCTGGAACATCGCCCTCGAGCCTGCTTTGAGGGCCGAGCGTGGCGAAACTCGGGCAACACCCTCAGCCTTGGAGGCCGACGCTACGAGGTTCGTGCTGCCGCCGAGCTCGTTGGTGCCGGTGGCCGCCTCCGTGTCTTCGGTGCGTGCCGCGTTCGCGTCCAGCAGGAAATGGACTTGCAGTTCATTTCCCAGCGCCTCTACCAGCTCCACATCCGCCACGAGAACCCGCGACGGGTCGGTATTGCCAATCAACGCCGCGTCGGCCAAGTGCTCAGGGCGCAAGCCGACAACTATCTTGCGCTCCCGGTACGCGTCCAGGGCCGGCCTCGTCTGGCGCAACGATGGAGGCAAAGAAAGGACCTGTGAACCGATCTTGATCTCTTCGCCCGTTGGCGAGATTATGCCTTCGTACAGGTTCATAGCCGGGGAACCAATGAACGCCGCCACGAAGATGTTCCCAGGCCGCTCATAAAGCTCCTGAGGCGTCCCGCACTGTTGCAAGCGTCCCTTGTGCAGGACGGCCACCCTGTCGCCCATGGTCATGGCCTCCGTCTGGTCGTGCGTGACATAGAAGGTGGCCACCCCGACCCGCCGCTGGATGCGGCTGATCTCGGCGCGCATCTGGACGCGCATCTTGGCGTCCAGGTTGGAAAGTGGTTCGTCCATCAAGAACACCGATGGCTCCCGTACGATGGCGCGCCCCATGGCCACCCTTTGGCGCTGGCCACCGGAAAGCTGAGCCGGCTTGGAGTTCAGGTACTCGGACAGCCCCAACAGAGAGGCTGCCTCCCTAACCTTGCGTTCGCGCTCCGTCTTGTCGATCTTTCGCAGCTTGAGGGAAAAACCGATGTTCTCCCCCACCGTCATGTGCGGGTAGAGGGCATAGCTCTGGAACACCATGGCCACGTTGCGGTCTTTAGGAGCAAGGTCGTTGACCACCCGGCCACCCATGGACAGCGTCCCCGAGGTGATCTCCTCCAGCCCGGCCACCATGCGCAGGGCCGTGGTCTTGCCGGACCCCGACGGCCCCACCAGCACCATCAGCTCCCCCTCGGCGACATCTAGGTCAAGGTCGGACACCGCCGGCAAGCCATTGGGGTAGACCTTGCTCACTTTTTCCAGCTTCACGGTTGCCATGCCGACCTCCGGCCTGAACGATAGATACTGCTAATGACAGGAACGACAATAGCGTGCTCAGGCGGCTTGTGAACTGAGTCTCACCACGAAAGGTCTAGACCAAGATCGACCTGGTCAGCTCCCGGGGCCGCAGCTGATGAGAGCTTCGACCAGCGACCGTAGGTCGGCGGACACGAAGGCCGGGGCGGGGTCAACGGGTAGGTCCGCCGGCGACGTCACACCTGAGAGGACGAGCCCGAACCGGGCGCCGACCAACTCGGCAAAGAGACCGTCCGTATCGGGCCTGTCACCCACCATGACGCTCACGTCGCCGTAACGTGCCCTGACAAGGCTGGCCATGGGCGGGTGGGGCTTACCGGCCACTTCCGGTTGCCGGCCAGACGCTGTGGCCACGAAGGCAATGAGCGCACCAGCACCGGGCAGCAATCGCCCGGGCGTGGGGAAAGTCGCGTCGGTGTTGGTCGCGATGAACCGAGCGCCATCGCGTACCGCCTCAGCGGCCGCGGAGAGCTCGTCGTAGTCGAGATCCAGGGTCCTGCCAACCACAACAGTTCCAGCTTGAGCACCCGGGGGTACAACATCGACACCGCGCTGGCTCAAGGCTTGGCGCAGCCCCTCGTCCCCGATCACGGCAGCGTCCGACCCGGGGTCGAGCATCTGGGCGGCGGCCTGCGAAGAGGTGGCGATGTCGGAGGGGTCTGCTTCGATACCGGACCGGCCGAGGGCTTCCACGTGGCCTTCCAGGAGTGGCCCGGAGTTGTTGGTGAGGAACACCACGCGTTCGCCAGCCGCCCTCAACATTGCCACCGCCTCGGGTGCGCCCGGGATGCGCTCGCCTGCCAGCCAGACGACGCCGTCGAGATCCAAGGCCCAGGTCACGGTGCTTCGCTCGAGAACTAGAGCTGGCGCCCTACGTAGGTGAAGTCGAAGCCGACGGCGGCAACGGCCATCACGAGGACATAAAGAACGCCGATGGACGCGCGCTGGGCGGCCGTCAGGGCGTAATAGAACTGGGCCTGGCGGCTCTGCCGATTGGTCCATCGCTGCCACAGCTCCACCGAGCCAAGCACCAATATCAGGAGAAGTACCGGACTGAAGGCGAAGAAGACCATCGCCAGTAGGCCCACCAGCCCGAGCAGCCACAAGGCGGGGTGCAGCGCTGCCGCAGCTCGGCCCCCGTCCAACGGCAACATCGGCAAAAGGTTGAACAGGTTGATGAACAAACCCATGGCACCGAGCTGGAGCAGGAACTGCGAACCGGTCTCATGCCCCCAGAAGGCGACCGCAACAGACGCAGCCGTGCCGAAGTAAGGACCGGCTAGACCTGACAAGGCCTCATGGAAGGCGCTGCGGGGTGCTTGTTTCATGTTCACGAACGCCCCTAGGAACGGTATGAACATGGGTAGCGAAGCCTTGACCCCTTGGCGACGGAGCTCGACAACGTGGCCCATCTCGTGCACGAAAATCAGAGCGACAAACCCTGCGGCAAAGCTCCAACCGAACCAAAGTGAGTAGGCGACGACGGATACTCCGATCGAGAGCACCGCGCCCAGGTACTTCACTTTGAGCAGCAGCGCTCCGAACTTTGCCAGGAAGGCACCGGCGGCGGCGAGCTTTACCAGGAGCCTCTGCAACACGTTGCGGTGCTTGGGCACGCCAGCTTGCTTGTTCGAGCCAGTGTGGGGGACAGGCGCTCGGTCCTCCTCGGGCCACCATGGGCCGGATGGGCCAGAGCCTGCACGGCCCGTGGGAGCCACCCCCGGTCCTGGCCCCTCCACGACGAGGGGGCTCGGCTCTGAGGGAGCTGGCCAAATCCCGAACTGCGAGGCCCCGGTACCGACGGGCATGCCCGCGGGCGCAGGCCAGAGGCTTGCGGGCCCGGTAGCTCCAGGTTGGTCGGGCGAGCCCAGTTGGCCAGGACGCCCTGCTGACGCCTGACCGGCATACCCCTGCTCCTCGGGAGGCGCCCCTGCACCCGCCCTCCCCCTTTTAGGGGGCGGCCAAGTCAGTTCCATGTCAAGGTCGGTCGCATACGGTACAGCCAGGCTACCGGCCGGATGGCTACCGCCTCGCACTGAGGGCGGCCGGGTCATCGGGGACGTGCGCTCCGGTCCCTCGGGGTCACGCCTCAGCTCGGCTTCAAAGCGACCCGCCGTCTTGCCGTGGTGCCGCAACGCTGGTAGCCATTGGGGCCATGCCTGAACTGCTACCCTTTGCCGGCCTGCGCTACCGGGACAGAACCGACGGCTCCCTATCCGACGTCGTCTGTCCGCCCTACGACGTCATCACGGCTGCCCAACGAGAAGCTCTTATCGCTCGCAGCCCGCATAACGTCGTACGCGTCGAGCTGCCCGACGGCGACTACACCGGCGCCGCTTCGACCCTGGCTTCCTGGGAGTCGGCAGGCATACTCGAGCGCGACGCCGTTCCTGCGCTTTACGGCTACCGGATGCATTACAAGGGCCCGGGTGGCGAGGCCCGCAGGACGACCGGTGTCATCGGTGCCTTGGTCCTCGAACCACCGGGGAACGGGATACTCCCGCACGAGCAGACCACCCCCAAGGCCAAGACGGACCGCTTGGAGCTGCTGCGTGCCGCACGCGCGAACACGTCGCCGATCTGGTGCCTGTGCGCCGAGCCCGGCCTGACCGCCGCCACTGGAGAGCCCCAAGGCGAGATTTGGTCAGCAGTCGACGAAGACGGCAACCTCCATGAGCTCTGGGCGATCACCGACCCAGCCCAGCAGCACAGGGTCGGCGAGCTGGCGGCGCAACGGCCGCTACTGGTTGCCGACGGCCATCATCGCTACGAGACAGCTCTTGCGTACATGCAGGAGGCGGGCTCGACGGCCGGCGACGAACCGGGCAGCGGTGCGGGCGCCGTCATGGCACTCGTCGTAGAACTGGCTCCCGAAGAGCTCGAAGTGCTCGCTATCCATCGTGCCGTCACCGGGTTGGCGCCGGGGACTTCGGTAAGGGCTGCGTTCGAGGACGGCTACGAGTTGCGCCCGTCGACCTCCACTGGACCGGCAATCCTGAAGGAGATGTCCGAAGCGGGTGCGGTGGGCCTGGTCACGCGCGAAGGAGTGTTCCTCGCCGTACCTCACCAGGGCAGCACGGAGGCCTCTTACCGCCTCGACTCCCAGCGGGTCGACGCCACATTGGCAGCACTGCCTGCCCACGAGCTCACGTACGAACACGATGTGCCTGCGACACTGGCGGCCGTGGGCAGTGGTGCGCTGGACGCCGCCGTCCTGTGCCGGCCGGCGACCATAGACCAGATAGCGGCCACGGCCGCCGGGGGTGATCGGATGCCGCCAAAAACCACCTTCTTCTGGCCCAAGCCGCGCACCGGACTTGTCTTGCGGCGGTGGTAGCGCACCCCTTCTGAGAGGTAGCTCCCGACCCTGGCTGCGGTCCTGGGGGGGCTCTCGGTGCCACTCCTTTCAGGCCGGTTTCAGCCAGCCCTCATTTTCGCCGCCCATAATCAACCCCAGCGTGCCAAGACAGGCAACGTTACCGGGCCCACGAACAGCGAAGTCGGCTCAGCCAGAAGCGAAGTCGGCTCAGCCAAATCGGCTCAGTGTCCCCGGGCTCTCCGAAGGAGCGGCCAGATGACTCACGGTACGTCCAGCGACAGACCCGCCGACAAAGCGTCCCCGCACGGGGCGGATATATACCACTTCACTCCTCCTCCGCCGACGCCTCACGAGATCGCAGGGGTAACTGCCCTGCGCATGGCTCGGCGTCGGCGGCGCCTACGGAGAACAGCAGCGGGCCTCGCCGTGGTGATCGGAGGCAGTACGGGGACGGCTGTCGCCGCCCTCTCAACGGGCGCGCCCGGGCAGTCTGCCAAGCTGACTGCAACAAACGTCACGACGACCACAACCGGTGCTCCGGCGACGACCCAGCCAGCCCCGCGCCAGCCCGTCATGCCCAGGCGGGGCCCCTTACCCGCTATGCGCTGGCGCCGAGAGTTGGATGGCGGGCCCATGAGCGCCCTACTCGGGCCTGTCGGCTTGGGTGGCGACGTCCTGCACGGCACATACACCGTCAAGACGGCGAGCGGGGCCTACGAGACCGTACAGATCCAAAGGGGGACAGCCGGAAATGTGAGCGCGAACACGATCGAGGTTCGAAGCGCCGACGGGTACGTACAGTCGTACGCGGTGAGCTCGGGCACCGTAGTTGACGCGGGCTCCCAGGGCATCACCTCGATCAACAACGGTGACAGCGTCGTGGTCCAAGCGACGGTGTCCGGAACAGCGGTGACTGCACAACGGGTTGTCGACATGACGCGAGTGCGGGCCGAGCGCAACCGGTGGCCACAGGGCCCTGGCCCAACGGGTGGCAGCCCAGTGCCCGCCGCGTAAACAGGCTGCCAGTCTCTAACCCTTGAGTTGTCGGTACTGCTCGAGTTTTAGGCTCCTGCCCAGGAGCCAATAAGGGTGCTATCCCGGCAACACTACCGGTCCGGACCGGCTGTCACCCCCCTGGAGCTGTCTTATGGTCCGGTAGCCTCCCACTCATGACCCACGACATAACAGCTCGGACGATAACGATCCCCGGTGCCCATGGTGATGACATCGAGGCGTACCTGGCCGAACCCCTGGGCGCAGGGCCCTTCGGGGGTGTCGTCCAAATACACCACATGCCCGGGTATGACCGCAGCAGCAAGGAAATAGCGCGCCGCTTCGCCGCAGACGGCTACATCACCTTGTTGCCGAACCTTTATTCCCGGGAAGCCCCTGGGGCCGCGCCCGACGACGCCGCGGCCACCGCCCGTGCGAAAGGCGGCGTCCCCGACGACCGCCTGGTCGGCGACGTCGCCGCTGCGGTTTCCTACATAAAGTCACTTCCCACCTCCAACGGGAAGGTTGGTTGCATCGGGCACTGCTCAGGAGGGCGGCAAACCTTCCTCGCGGCAACTTCGCTCGACCTGGACGCCGCCGTCGACTGCTACGGCGGTGCCGTCGTCACCGCTGCCCCTCCCGAGTCCGGCTTAAACATGCCGTCGCTGCTGGGCAGGACCAAGGACCTCAGCTGTCCCTTGCTCGGTCTTTTCGGTGACGATGACAAGTTCCCCACACCCGACGAGGTCAAGCGTCTGGAACAGGAACTGCAGGCACACTCCAAGACATACGAGTTCCACTCTTATCCAGGAGCTGGCCATGCCTTCTTTTGCGTGGACCGCCCGTCCTACCGGGTCGAGGCCGCACTGGATGGCTACAAGCAGATCGGTGCGTTCTTCGCTCGGTACCTCGCATAGGAGCAAGCCATGTGCACTTACCAGACTGAGCGCGTTGGGCTGGAAGGATCGAGCGCCAAGGGGCCGCAAGGCTGGTTCAGCGTGACGAGCGCGTCGGTGTATTTTGATCACCCCGTACATGCACCAGCGGATCACACCCTGAACATCGATCTGCTAAACGAAGCAATGGGGCCAGGGGCCCGCGTGGCGATGGAGCTGGGGCCGGACGCGGCCGAGGCGCTGGCGCACGCCATTTTGCGCGCTGTGAGCATGGCGCGTTCGTTAGAGATCTACTGACGCACGCTCCTTACCCAGATCTCAGCTACCGCTCAGCGGAACCCAAGGCGCCGGTGGGAAGTTATAGCCACAAGAGCTGATCCGGTCCTACGTGACGGCGAAGGGCGTGCTTTCCTCCTCCGGCACCTCGGGCCTCGCAACGCAGCCGGGCCGGAAGAGCTCTGTTGCAACCATCCATGGGGCCCTGGACCACCCCCCTCCTCGGCCCTGGCGGATGCTTTGCCTGCCTGCGGGTAAGCGAACCCCGCAGGCAGGCGATTACCCAGGTACCCCTGCGATAGCTCCGGGGAACGCCTTCAAATGGCCCAAGGCGACGCCATCGCCCCGGCAGCCGAGCCGGCGAGATCCTGGCGGCAATAGCCGGCCCAAATGCGGCGCGCTGCTTCGCTTGGTTCCTGTAACGGGTGGAGGCGCTGGCGTAGCACCTGGCACAACCGTCGGAAAACCTGGTCGACCTCGGCGGCGTCGCCTCTCCTGCCCGCTGCCTCCATCCACGCGCAGCAAAGCTGCTCTCGAAGCGGGTCCAGTCCGAGGCCCTTACGCGCGGCGGCGACAGCGACCTGATGGTCCCCAGCCTCCAACGCAGCCAAAGCCAGAGCCTCGGCCACGTCGAGGATCTCTGCCGTGGCCCCGAGGTCGAGGTGCTCACATATCGCCCATTCGAAGAACTGGCTCGAAACCGCACCAGCGAACGGTTCAGCCCTTACCAGGCTCAGTGCCTCGCTCAAATGGACCAGCGCCTGCGCTGGAGGCGCCGATTCTGCCATGCGTGCAAACGCCCTGAAATGGTCAACGTCACAGGTGACCTCGGGGGCAAGATAATAACCCTCCGACGAATGGACAACACGCTCGTGCCCGTTCGCTCCGTAGCCAATGAGCGCTCGCGCTCGCGAGACAACGTTCATGACCGTCTTACGCTGTGGGCCGGCCAGCTTGGCCGAGCCACCCTCGAGGGGCCATAGAGCTGAAGACAGTTCCTCGACAGTGACCGGTCGGCGATGACAGGCAAGGAATGCCAGCAGCGCCAGAGCGGCGGCGCGTCTCGACGGGTCAAGCTCGCCCGCTGTGTCCCCCACGACATCGACCGGCCCCAGCACCCGCACTTCCACCGCACCTTGCGCTGTCGCACCGACCGCAACCGGCAAGTTGTCCTCCTTGTTATCGCGCAGAAGTCCCGAGATACGCTCCGGGCGTTCCCGGTCCACGTACGCCCCCGGTGACGAGGCCGTTTGCAACGCTTCTGCCAGCAATCTGACACCCTCCCGGTCTCGCACCGTGCTGACCCTCACGGATACAGGGCCAGCGCTTGTGGGCCCTTCAAGGCACCCTTGGCCGTCTGCTCCAAGAGCTAGGCGCCATCCCCTGCGTGGACCTGGCCCAGCCAGGACCGACCCGGAGAGCAGCGCGCAGATCCCAGACGTCCGCGCCACCGCCGCCTCGCATACAAGCTGAGCAAGGTTGACCTCCGTCCCAGGGAAGACAGCTACAACGTTGGGAAGGGCCTCGCAAGCAGCGCTGCGAATTGCGGCCAGCGAAAGGTGGCGTGCCATCGATTGATTGGCATCCGAGACGGCGTCTAGGCGCTCTGCGACCGCCATCGCCGGATCGCCCATTATGCACGTGGCCGTGGCAACGTCTTGGCCGATGCTATGGACACTCGACAACATCTCCAACGACCATGGATGGGAGGCGAGCTCGAGCAGCCACGCCTCTAGCATCGCCACCTCCTGGTCGCTGTCACCGTGCACGGACAAACAGCCAGCAAACTCCAGGTTGAACAAAACGGTCGTTCGGCCCTGTGCGGGGCCCGGATCCCCTTCGAGGTGGCCCGCTGGGAACTGCTCCCCAGCACAGACTACGGCCGGCCATACCGACCAACGGTCCTCCGCCAACACGGCCAGCTCGTCGAGGGTTATCTCCGGCTCGAGGCGCAGCCAGCCGGGGCTTGTTGGTGAGAACCACCCCAAGGGGCCTTGTGGCAATGGGTCGAGAAGCACCTCGAAGCCCTCCGGGCCCACTCGGGCACAAACCAGGTCAGGCACGTCGGCAGCGCGCGCCCTGACGATTTGCTCGATCAGCGCACCCAGGTACCGAAGGCCGCAGTCTGCCCACTGCAGCGCCTCTTCTCCCCGCATGGCGCGAGCTGCGGCCTCTGCACGGCGCACTTCAGGACGGTCCTTCACCAAGACCCGGCCTCGGGGGCGGGCGTGCATCTTCTCGCGCCGCGCTCGATCGATCCGCCAGAGGACACTCGACGCCGCCATTGCGCCCAGCCCCCCGATGGCCGGGGCGGCCGCAGGGCCCGGACCGGGCCGGCTGCTCGGTGACAGCGACGCCCGAGGCGCAGCCCCGCTCTCGTAGGACGACTGGTCCGGCTCCGTGCCGGATGGCGCCGTCATCCGGTTTATGCCCGAGACCAAGGGCGGTTTGCCGCCCGCCGGAGGCTGGGACAGCACCGAAGTTGCCGCCCCTCCGTCTGTCCCAAGCGACGGACTGCCAGCCGAGGCCCTGCCAGTCGCCGCAGGCACACTCGGCGTGGTGGGCGTGGTGGGCGTGGGCACAGCTGGCGTGGACAGCGGCGTTCCCGGTGCAGCTCTTGGCGCTTCGTTAGGGTGAGAGCCGACGACCGTCGTACCGCTGGCATCCTGCGGCATCAACAGGACCCAGCCGGGATAGATCCAGTGGTCGTCCTGGAGCATTCGGCCATCCGGCTGCGGCCGGCCGCGGTTGAGCTGCTCGATCTCGGAGTCCAACCGCCAATCGCCGAGATGCCTCTGAGCGATCACCGATAGGCAGTCGCCCGGCTGGACAACAACCACCTTCGTGCCGGGGGCAAGGCCGGCGAAGCCGTTCTCCGGGGACGGCGGTTGCCCGCTCGTAGCTGGGCGGCCATCGGACGTTAAGAGCCGAGGTGCGGGGGAATGCTGGATCACCCCGGGGTGAGGTATGTGCCGGCCCTCGTTCGGCTCCGCGAGGGAACTATGAAGCGTCCCATTCGCCCTCCCTCCGACTTCCAACCGCCCCGCCTCATGCACGGACCGCGTGCCCGGCCCTCGGGCACCCTGCCCCGGTGACATGGGATGGGCCACTACGCCAACGGGCGCAGCGAATGCCGAAGCCACCGAACCACCGACTCCGCCCGCAACTATCGAAACGGCAAGTGCGGCGTCCACCGCCTTACGCACGAACGGAAGAGCGAGCCATCGCGCTCCCGCCACCTGCCGGGCGCCCCAACACACTCGGGTGATCCCGTACGCTACGGTGCCCAGGAGCATCCAGCCGGAACATACAAGGCCCAGTAGGCGGAAAAGGGCTGTGAAAGCCCTCTCAGGGCCAGCTGTCGCCAACCAGCTGCCGAGGTGGAGCAACGGAGGGGCACCGAAGATCCGTCCCGACCACCAGAAGAAGAGGACCAGCGCCAGTTCGGCGATCAGTACCCCTGCGGCATCTGCATACCGGCCCCTCGAGCTCAGTCGCGGCAACTCAGGCCTCCTTTTCTCAGGCTGCGAAGCGCTTCCTCCCTACGCACGGGGTCTGCAGGCGCGGCCGGGCGCAGCATGTGCACATACCGCTGGGACGCGACATCGACGGCACTGAAGCCGAAGCACTCGTAGTATCGGGCCAGCCTCTCGTTTGGTGCGTCGAGCGCGAGTGCCCACCCATTGGAGTCAGCCTCGGTAACGACTGCCCGCATTAGCGCAGCCCCGTCGCCCCGGCGGCAACTGGCAAAGCCATGCAGATATATGGGGCCACCCTTATAGGTAAGCCCGAGAAAGACTGGCGCTCTGGCGGCACCTTGTTTATAACAGCGCAACACGTCCCACGCACCCCAAGCCAACAGCGCAGCCACCGCGAATACAGCGGCGCGACCGGTGGCGCCCACTACCAGCGCAGCCACGCCGCTCAGCACCACGACAGCCGAGGTGGCGCCCCACCTCCGGCGCAGCAGGCAGACGGCGGTGCCGTCGGGATGCGCGCGCCAATCAAATGTGACAAGCGCCAATATGTGCATCCATAGAGGCAGAGGGCATCGCTGCACTCCCCGGGAAAACGCCCGATGTTGGGCCTTGGCCAGACGCCAGTAGCGGGTCACCGGCAACCACCGCCTCCGGGACCGGTTTCGTGCGGACCGCTCGCCGCCGTGGCAGTGACCGTCAGGCCTTTTGCCCCCTCGATGAAGCTGAGAAGGCTGAGGCGCAATTGGTCGGAGAGCGTAACTGTCACCTGAGAACCGTCGGCAGCAACTTGGACGGCTGCTTTAATGCCGCTAGGCAACCCCGGCTGTTCCGCCAGGTTTTGCTCGGCCATCATGATGGCTCCGGGGCCGAGCCGCGCACAACCCGTGGCCCTGTAGTAGGCGACGTCCACACCTGAGGCCCCAGCGGTCGCTGCATCTTCAGCAGCGGTGGCCAAGTGCCTCTGCATTGAGATCGCCCGCCACAAGTCGACGGAGATCCCCGCCATAGGCAGTAGGAGGGCAGCCAATAACACGCACCACAAGATCACGGCGTCACCCCTGTCCCTGTTGGCCCAGTCCCTACCTCTCGCGGCGTGGCCCCGGTCCCCAGTGTCCACCGCCTTCACGGGCTGCTCCGGTACGTGTCCACATGCTCAACGGAAACAGCGCTGTACTCCACACTTCCCACCGGGCCAAGGAACGGCACCACAGTCACCGGGACCGCCACCACCACGGTCGCGGAAACAGTGCCTGCCGGCTCCAACGCTCCACCAAGGTGCAGCGAATAGGTCCTTGACGACCAACCCTCAGACTGCGCCAGTTCTTGGACAATAGCCTGCGCCTGGTTCGTACCCTCGGCCCAACCGGGGGCCATGGCGAGCGCCCGTGCCGCCAAACGGGCTGCGTCCTGTGCGGCCGCAGCCCGTTCCAGCCAGACCGGCAGACTTAGGACCATGACCATCACCGGGAGCACCACGAGGGCTAATCCGAGCATCAAACTAAGAGGCGCGAAGCCATCCTGTGAACGTGGGTGCGGCTTCAATTCGCGCCCGCACCAGCATTTGCTATGGCTGTCATCTCGACCTGGAGGGACGGGACAACGGGTAAAAGGCTGGGCAGTCGGCCATAGGCCCGCGCCGACACGTCACCCGGGCCGACCAGGCACACAATATGCACCTGGTCACCGAACGGTCCGCGAAGAAGGCTGCCCAGCGCCTTGTTGGCAGTTGCCTCGCATTGCAAGGGGGTGCCACCCCAGCTGGCACCGGCCCGGGCCCCCTGCTCGATCGCAGCGCGGATGGCACCTTTTGCATATTCGTCCAGCACGAGGTTGAAAGCACCCAGGACCACGCTTGCCAGTGCCACGAACGCGAAGACCCCGCCTAAGACAGCCGAGCCCGTCGCCTCGCCCACGCCCGTTGCCCGGCTCAGCCCAGCCCGAGCTGCGCTGTGACCCAGTTGAACACTGTCTTGTCCAACCCACTTATCAAGCCGCCAATGGCCACTATGGCGACGACGCCAATCACGATGAGACCGAGATTGTCGGTTACCTGGCTTGCTCTCTCGTCGGCAGCAGCGGTACGCGCACGGGCCAGCAACCTCGTGAGCGTGCGCCTCGGAGCGCTCGGATGGGACCGGTGATGGCGACGGCGTCGCAGGGGTGGGTTGGCGATCGACACGGTACTTTCCTTTCTTGTGCTCTGTACCCTCTTCACGACGGGTGAGCGGGCCATTGGGGGGTATTGCTGAACAGGGTTTGTCTCGCCTGGGCATGGTCCTCATTTGCCGAAGAGCATCCTCGGTAAAGGCGCTAGCAAGAACGCGAACAGAACGGGTGTCATGAAAACAAGGTTGGGGAGCACCATCGAGACCTGGCGCCGCGCCGCCGCGCGTTCCAGCTCCTCGCGCCGTTGCTGGCGCGCCTCGTTTGCCTGCTGGAGCAGGGCGCCTGCGAGATCGAGGCCACCAGATGTGGCCGCGGCGAGGAACGAGTAGAGGCGGTTGGCCACCGGCTCCGCGGCCTCGGACGCTACAAGCTCGAAGGCCTTGGCTTCTCCGTACCCCGCTCTGGCGAGGGTGAGCGCTCTATCGAGGTCCTCTACCAGTGGGCCCGAACCTTCCTCGACCACCTCGCCAAGCGCAACCATAAGGCTCTTGTTGTTATCGACTTTCACCGCAATAACGCAAGCCACCGTTGGAAGATCGGCCCGCAGGTCGCTGTTACGCCGCTTAGTCCGCGCCCTCAGCCGCTCGCCTGGGCGTCGCCCACCCACGAAACCACCAGCCACGAAGAGCGCCACCACATACGACG
>DASSZK010000172.1:0-28124 GCA_035702845.1 Acidimicrobiales bacterium | reverse complement strand
GGCCACAACTGGACAGGTCAGGCGTTGCTCAGGCCGCTTGGTGGTCTTACCGCTACTCGGCCGAGGAGCTGGCCGAGTGGGTACCGGTCCTGCGCGACCTCGCCTCGGGGTGCTCCGAACTGCACCTCGTCCTCGACAATTGCTGGCGCTCCGACGCGGTGGACAATGCCGGCCAGCTGTTGGCGCTTCTCGGCAGTGACTGAGGTGCCTTCAGCGCCCTCCGAAAAATCGAGCGTCGACCGGGCCCATTTCGAAGGTTGCGACGGGACAGCGCTGTCCGCCTGGCAAATCCAGGACGCACCTGGCGCGCCGGCTAGCGGCAGCGGCCCGCGGCCCGTTGTGCTCATGGTCCACGGGAACGGGCTGAACGGCCGGTGCTGGCTCCCCGTGGCGGAGCAGTTGGCCAGCCACCACTGGCGTTGCTTCGCCCTTGACCTGAGGGGCCACGGGTCGTCCGGGCGCTCCCCTGGCGACAACTACGACTGGGGGCTCTTCGCCGCCGACGTGGCCTTGGTGGTTGCCGAGCTGGGCAGGCGGTACCCAGGTGCGCCGGTGGTAGGCGTGGGGCATTCGGCTGGCGCGTCAGCACTCATCATTGCTGGCGCGGGCCAGGGGGCGGCCCTGTGCTGCCTATGGGCGTACGAACCGATCATGACCGTCCCAGGCTCGGACCTGCGCCAAGCAAGGAGCCCGGAACTGGCCGCCCGGGCACGCCGGCGACGGGAGCGCTTCGCCAGCGCAGACGAGGCCCTGGAGCACTTCTGGGGCCGGGGGGCTTTCGCAGAGTTCAGCCGGGACGCTCTGGAGGCCTACGTCGAAGGAGGCCTCGTGCGCGCACCGGAGGGCGACTTCGTCCTCGCCTGCCGCCCCGAAGACGAGGCGCTGGTCTACGAGGCGGCGCCGGCCCATGACGCCTGGGACGTGCTCGGACAGCTGCGCTCCCCGCTGCGCCTGGCGGGCGGCGCCAACAGCCCGGCCGTCCCGCCGCCCGACCTGGAGGCGATAGCCACCCGCGCCGGCGCCACTAGACCTTGGGTGGTGGATGGCCTCGGCCACTTCGGCCCCTTCGCGGATGCTGCCCTGATCGCCGCAGACATCGAGGACTTTGCCCGCCACGCCGGGTGTGCCGGCCGTGCCCCCGATGCCGGCTATTCCGGAGGTGCCCCCGATGCCGGCCGTGCCATGGAGCCGACATCCGCCATGGCCGTCACAGGCCCCGCGTAGCCTCGTACTCAATGCCTTTGCCCCTGCCGGTTTCGCTAACACCCTCCAAGGTGTCGAGCTTCAAGGAATGTGCCCTGGCGTTCCGGCTCTCTGCCATCGACCACCTGCCCGAACCACCAACGCTCCCTGCCTTCAAAGGGACCGTTGTCCACCGGGCCCTGGAGCTGCTCATCTGGGAGGAGCCTCCCGGGCGGCGCAGCCGTCGCACGGCGATGGGGATGCTCGACCGAGCGCTCGAAGAGCTGCTTGGCGGCGAGGAAGGCCTCGCGCTGGGCTTGGACGAGGCAGCCCGGGAGGACCTGCGCGAGGAGACGACTGCGCTGGTCGACAACTACTTCGTCCTCGAAGACCCCGATGATGTGCGGGCGATCGGCACCGAGTTGCGCCTCGAAGTCGAGCTGGGTGCCACAGCGGGCACGGAGAGCGCCCACGGGGGTGCGGCACCCGTCCGCTTGAGAGGCATCATCGACAGGCTCGAGCTCGGCCCCGACGGCGAGCTCATAGTGACGGACTACAAGACAGGCAAGGCGCCTCGGATCTCCCAAGAAGGGCACCGCCTGGACGGCGTCCACTTCTATGCGTTCCTCTGTGAGCAGATCTTTGGCCGTCGCCCGGTCCGGGTGCAGCTGTTCCACCTACGAGAGCCCTTGGCTATCTTCACCACACCTTCGGACCAATCGGTCGCCGGCTTGGCCCGTCAAGCGGGTGCTATCTGGAGCACGATCCGACGTTGCTGCGCCCTGGAAGACTTCCGGCCCAAGCCCGGGCCAGGCTGCTCGTGGTGCAGCTACCACGCCTACTGCCCGGCCCAGGGTGGCGACCTGTCGCTTGTCACCCGCCGATCGCGAGCGGCCGCTACGGGGGGCCCAACCGCAGGCTGCTCCCTCCCCGAAGGCGCAACTGAGCTGCCCACGCTTTTCGACGAGCCGGGCACACCTGAGCTGGGCGCGGCCGACCTCACCGGCGCGGTCGGCGCAAAGTGAGGGTCAGAGGCGACCTGCTGGCCAACCTGCAGGCGCTACCCGGGACGGCCGGCGTCGCGCGTTTCGACGCCGCCGTCGACACGTGGTGGCAATCTCGCTTGAGAGGCAAGCGCCCTGTGGACGCGGTGATGTACGCAGCCAGCGCCGCGGCCGAGCACAGCATCTTGTGGTTGGCCTTGTCGACCTGGGCCGGCTGGCGCAGAGACGGTGCCAAAGGCATGATGAGGAGCGCTGGGCGGGCCCTGGCGCTCTTTGGGGCCGAATCGGCACTCGTCAACGGCGCCGTCAAGTCCGTCTTCCGCCGGGAGCGGCCCGTGAGCACTGAAGCACGCCCGTTCCCTCTGCGCCTGCCCCGTACTTCGAGCTTCCCAAGCGGGCACGCCAGCAGTGCATTTTTCGCGGCAGCACTCCTGCGCGATGAGCTGGGAGCGCCGGTTTGCTACGGCTTGGCCTGTACGGTCGCTGCCAGCAGGGTTCACGTGCGCATCCATCACGCGTCCGATGTCGTGGTCGGAGCACTCGTCGGGGCGGCCATAGGAGAGCTCGCCCGCACCCTCGTCCCTGCCGTCGCCGCGCCTTCGCAACGTGGCCCGGGAACAACATCCCGGCCACGGCCGTTGTAGACACCATGGCGCTGCCGTTCGAAGTCACCTGGGACTACTTGTGCCCGTTTGCCCGCAATGCGCACGAGCACCTCGTGACCGCGCTCGAGGCGGGGGCCGAATGGGACGTCACCTTCCGCTTCTTCTCCCTGTCGCAGTCCCATGCCCCCGAGGGCAACGAGGTCTGGTCCGACCCACTTGTGCATTCGGGTGTCCTTGCCGGCTTGTGCGGCATCGTGGTTCGTGACCGCGAGCCCGATCACTTCCTTGCAACCCACCGCGCCCTGTTCCAGGCTCGTCACGACAAGGGAGTAGACCTACGAGACCCCGACGCCGTCGCCCGGACGCTCGACGAGGTGGGACTGGAGGGTGCTGCCGTGGTCGAGGAGGCGCTCAGCGGTTGGCCGGCCCAGATCGCCCGTAGCGAGCACCAAGAGGCGGTAACCGCCTGGGAGGTCTTCGGCGTACCCACGTTTATAGCCGACGGCCGCGCCGCTTTTGTGCGCCTTATGACCCGCCCTGGCGACGACGCCAAATTAGCCGAGCAGACGATAGAGCGGGTGTTGGATCTGTTCGAGAACTTCGCCGAGCTCAACGAGTACAAGTTCACCCAGATCGCTCGCTAGCACTCCCCGGCCCTGCCCCGGCGAAAACATCAGGCAAAAACATCAGAAGAACCAGACAAGCGCGAAACCCCTGCAGAAAGAGACAATGACCCCGAACCCAACCGAGACCGACCCGACATCCACTACCGCAGGACAAGAAGCCCTTTTACTGTCACCGGCGCCCACCCAACGCGCGCCTGGGACGGCTGCCGGCGACGCCGCCGGCGATGTCGGGAGGGCCGCCGGCGATGTTGGGAGGGCCGCCGGCGATGTTGGGGGCGCGCCGTCGGAGGGCTACACCCACCGGGCCATCCTCGTGATCATGTCCGGGCTGATGCTTGGCATGTTCCTGGCTGCGCTGGACCAGACGATCGTCTCCACCGCTCTCCCCAAGATCAGCCAGGACTTTCACCGCACCGATCTCTACAGCTGGGTGGTCACCTCCTACCTGCTCACCTCGACGGTCACGACGCCGCTGTACGGGAAGATCTCCGACATGTTCGGCCGCAAGGCCATTTTCCAGTTCGCCATCGTGCTGTTCCTTGCCGGTAGCGCCCTGTCCGGCCTCGCCGGCAGCATGATCCAGCTCATCATCTTCCGAGGCGTACAAGGGCTCGGCGGTGGAGGCCTCTTCGCCGTGGCACTGTCGATCGTCGGGGACGTTATCCCACCGCGCGACCGGGGCAGGTACCAAGGGTATTTCGGAGCAGTTTTCGGCGTGGCCAGCGTGGTCGGCCCGCTCGTGGGCGGCTTCCTCGTCGAGCAGATCTCTTGGCGGTGGGTGTTCTATGTCAACCTCCCCATCGGCCTCGTAGCCCTCGTTGTCATAAACCGGGTCCTGCGCAGCGATCGTCGCCGCAGTACGGCGCGTGTAGACATCGCAGGTTCGCTGCTCTCCGTTGGTGGCGTGGCTCTGTTCCTCGTCGCCGTGCAGTCGGCGGGCCAGGACCGTCGGATCACGGCTACTTCTGCGGCGTTTGGTGTAGTAGGGCTCTTGCTCGTGGCCCTGTTCGTGTGGTGGGAGACTCGGGCCTCTGAGCCGATCGTGCCTCTGCGCCTGTTCCGCAACGGGGTCTTCGCTGTGAGCTCCGTCCTATCGCTCGTAACCGGTGCGGTGATGTTCGGTGCGATCATCTTCTTGCCCCAGTACCTTCAATTCGTCCGCGGGGTCAGCCCGACAATGGCCGGGTTGAGGCTCCTGGCCTTACTGGTCGGGATCTTGTTCAGCTCCATCGGTTCGGGCCAATTGATCTCCCGGCGCGGCACCTACAAGGTCTACGTAGTCGTCGGCACCGCTTTGGTAGCGGTCGGCATGTACCTCATGTCCCTGATCAGCGTGACTACGAGCTCCCCGGTGCTCTACGGGATGATGTTGGTCGTGGGCCTTGGCCTGGGCCTGTTCATGCAGACCCTCGTCCTCGCCACCCAAAACTCCATCGCCATCCGCGACATGGGCGTCGGCACGTCTGCCATAACGTTTTTCCGTACGCTCGGAGGCGCCATCGGCGCAGCCGTCCTCGGGGCGGTGATGATCGACCAGCGCGATTCGCTGTTGCCGGCCGATGTCGCCCACTACGGCAAGGCGCTTGGCACCGCCCACGCGTTCACCACGGCGATGGACAGGGCGTTCTTGTGGTCAGTTCCGGTCGCCATCATTGCCTTCGCTATCTCTTTCCTGCTCAAGGATCTCCGACTGCGTACCTCTGCCGGGAGCCCTCCGGCGCAGGGGGCCGGCACCGGGGCCCACGACGAAGCGCCGGCGGTGGAGCTTCCCTTCGCCTAAGGGCCTGCGCTCCCAGAACAGGGCATCTGCCAGGGCATCCGCCGCGAGCGGCGATGCCCGGCACGCCCTCCCCAGAATAACTGTCACACCCCCTGGGCATCATTGAGATATGGCACAACAGCTCAGCCTCGACACGGCGCCCAGCACGGTGACGTCCAGCATGGTGACGTCCAGCATGGTGCGCCACACGACAAAGAGCGCCCGGCGCCCCTCGATGAGCGCCCATCAGGCTCCTGCGGCCGACCACGACGACGAGGGAGCGAACGCAAGCAGCGGCCGCAAGCAGGGCGCGGCCCCCCAGAGCGACAAGCTGCGCCTGGTCGGGTTGGCCGGTGTCGCAAGAGCACGAGAAGCTTTGGCCGAGGCGACCAAGCGAGCCGAACAGCGTCAGCTGCACGAGGCGGCATAACACCTCCTCGCCACCTCCTCGCCACCTCCTCGCCACCTCCTCGCCATGCACCAGCACGCACTGACCAGCACCCGCCGGGACCGCCCCTCTAGTACGTTTTGCTAGGTGACATCACTTGCGGAGGCCTTGGGCCATGGTCCAGGGGCCAAGCTGTTGATCATCACCTGCGACGACCTCGGTGTCAGCCACGCCGTCAATTCGGCTGTGTACGACTCGTTGCGAACCGGCGCAGCGACCAGTTCCGGGCTCGTCGTGCCTGGGCCGTGGTCGCGCGAAGCAGCATCGAGCTACCGGGGTGAGGACGTCGGCGCCCACTTGGCCCTCAATGCCGAGTACGACCTTTACCGATGGGGCCCGGTTACACACGCGCCGTCCCTCCTGGACGGGGATGGAGGTTTCCCAAGGACGCTCGTCGACCTCTGGGAGCACGCAGACCTCGACGAAGCCCGCAAAGAATGCCGGGCGCAGGTTGAAAGAGCCATCTATTGGGGTTTTGACGTAAGCCACGTCTCCGCCCACATGGCCTCCTTGGAGCTGCGGCCCGAGTTCTTCGACATCTTGGTGGAGATCGCCGTCGACTTCCGGCTCCCCGTACGGCTTCCGTCCGCAGATGTAGAGCGGCAAGCGGGCTTCCCCTTCAGGCGCCTGGCCGCGGAGGAGGGGGTCGTTTCTCCTGACTGGCTGGTGCGCCTACCCCGTGGCCACTCGGCCAAGGCATCTTTCGACCAAGTCCTCACTGACCTCGGGACGGGTGTGACCGAACTGGTACTGCGCCCGGCCCGCGACAGCGAGGAGCTTCGAGCCATAATGCCCGACTGGGCAGCCCGCGTCGAAGACCACGATGTAGCCGCCAATAAGCGCTATATCCAGGCTGTGGCTGCCCGAGCCGGGGTGACGCTCGTGTCCTACCGCCAACTGCGCGACCTCCAGCGGTCCAGCTCCTGAACCGTCCCTTCGCCGGCACCTGGCAAAAGTACATCTTCTCGCACCGGCATCCTGTGCTCGGTTTTGGGCGCCAGGGTCACGGGCGTCAGGGGCATAGGTGCCAGGGGTGCCAGGGTCATAGGTGTCAGGGGCGACGAATACGATCGCTAGCGTGAAAGCTCTCTTGTTTTTCCTTGTTGCCGGGTCGATGGTCTTGGCCGGGAGCGGTCCGGCTCAACACCTGCCGGTAGGCAGGACCTACGAGTCGGCACCCCCCGTCCCTGCGCCCGGCACTTGCCATATACGAGGGCTGCTCCCCGATCCCCGCTGTACACCTGGTGCCGCAAATCCCGCAGTTACGGTTTCTGACCTGGCGCGGACTATTTGTCACTGGGGCTGGACGGAGACGGTACGGCCGCCTGAGCGGTACACGGAGCCGTTGAAACTGCGCCAGATGATCGCCTATGGCGAACATGGCAGCGCCCGCTTCTATGAAGAGGACCACCTGGTCCCCTTGGAACTGGGCGGGGCACCAAGCGACCCGCGCAACTTGTGGCCAGAGCCCAGGTCGTCGGCCAATCGCAAGGACGAGGTCGAAAATGCGGCGCGGCGCGCCGTATGCGATGGACGGCTGGCCCTTGTGAGCGCACAGGAACAGATTGCGACGGACTGGGTGTCCTTAGGACGCAAGCTAGGGGTTACAGCCGGCCGCACAAATACGGGCTACTGATGCACGCTTGGGCCCGGATGGTAGCCCGGCGCCGGTACCTCGTCGTCGGTATCTGGGCCTTCGTGGTGGCCAGCGGGCTCCTGGCGAACCATTGGCTGCCTCCCCTGTTGACTACATCGCTTGAGGTACCCGGTACGTCCTCCGCCCAGGCCAACACGATCCTCTCGGGCGACTTCGGGGAAAACGTTGAAGGCACTTTTACCGTGGTGCTGCGCAGAGCCAACGCAAGCTTGAGGGCCGCAGACGAGCGGCTTTTGAGCAGAGCCGCCGGGGCGCTGCCGCAAGGCCACGCGTCCTCCGTGCAGTACGCACCAGGCATCGCGTACGCCAACGTTTCGTCGTCGCTAAACCTCCAGGCCGCGGCCTCGCGCACCCTCGCGCTTCGCCGCACCATGGCGCCACGTGGAGGGCTGGTCACGGGGCCGCCAGCCATCCAGCATGATGTGTCGGTCGTCTTGGCAGCAGACCTACGTACGGGCGAGCTCATAGCGGTACTGGCGGCACTCGCCGTGCTTCTCGTGAGCCTCGGCTGGTCGATCGCCGTGCTACTGCCGTTCGTCACCGCCCTGGCGGCTTCTGCATCCACGCTTGGCGCCGTCTTCCTGGCTGCCCATGGGATCCTCATGGTGCTGTACGTGCCCGACGTGGTCGAGCTGATCGGCCTGGGGCTTGCCATCGACTACGGGCTGCTCATGGTCCACCGGTACAGAGAGGAACTACACCGCCACGCAGGTGCACCCGATGCCGGGACTGAAGCTGTCGTCGCGACAATGTGCACCGCCGGGCGTACGGTGATGGCGAGCGGGGCCGCGGTGGGCGCCGGCTTGGTGGTGCTGGCCGTCGTCCCGGTCCCCTTTGTGCGGTCCCTTGGCGTGGCGGGCTGCCTCGTCCCGGTTTTCTCCGTTGCAGCTGCCCTCAGCCTTCTCCCCGCATGCCTCGCGATCGCCGGCCAGCGCGTCACGAGCCGGCGCTCCCGGGCAGGCACCGAAGCCGCGGGCCAATTTTGGGAGCGCGCCGCCCGGCTCGTAGTGGAACGCCCTGTCGTACCGGCCATCTGTTCACTTGCCCTGCTCTCCGCTGCCGCCACCCCGGCAGCGTGGTTGGCGTTGACCCCTGCCTCTACAACCGCCATCCCCCCTCGGATGCCATCTTCCGAAGCGCTAGCCCTACTGCGCGCCAGCATTGGCCCGGGGGTCATCACTCCGCTGGAGATCGTTGTCGACGGTGGCGGCCCCGGCGCTGCGCTGCGTCCCGGCATTGGCTCCGCCGTGAGCCGCCTGGCCGACGAGCTCGTGTCGCAGCCCCAGGTGTTCGTGGTCGCGATCGGAGACCGCGGGCAGTACATCTCCGGAGAAGGCCGCTACCGGCGCATCGTAGTGGTCCCCCGGCAAGACTTCGGGAGCCCGCCGACCATGGCGCTGGTAAAGCGGCTCGACCGTGTGCTCGTGGCGCGGGCCCATTTCCCCTCGAGCGCCCGCGTCTTCGTCGGCGGTGCGCCGGCTCAGGGTGTCGATTTTCTCGACAGTGTCTATGGCGCCCTACCGTGGTTGGTCCTCGGGGCCTCTCTGATCGCCTACCTCATCCTGGCGCGAACATGGCGCAGTGCCTTATTGCCTTTGCTCAGCCTGGCATTGGACGCCCTGTCCATAGCCGCGGGTTTCGGAGCCATGGTGGTACTTTTCCGCTTCGGCGCGGGAAGGGCGCTCTTCGGCCTCTACCATGTCAGCCAGGTCGAAGGCTGGGCCCCGGTCTTCATCTTGGCTGTCTTGTTCGGGCTTTCGATGGATTACCAGATGTTCATCGTTGCCCGGGTGCGCGAGGCAGTCGACGCCGGCATGACCGGCCGACGAGCGGTGCAAGCTGGTTTGGCGAGCACGGGCAAGGTGGTGAGCGCAGCAGGTGCGGTAATGGTCGCAGCGTTATGCGGGCTGGCGGCGAGCCACATCGCCGGCATGCAAGAACTGGGCGTGGGGTTGGCGAGCGGAGTGGCCCTCGATGCGACGGTGGTGCGTTTCGTCCTGCTACCGGCCTTAATGTCGCTCAGCGGGCGCTGGAACTGGTGGTTCCCGCGCCCGCTGGCGTCGGCGTTACATATGCCCTTGTCGCAGTAATTGCTGAGGTTTACTTCACGACTGTGATGGCGAAGTGCAAGGACGGGAGGCGGTACCCGAGGGCCAAACCGGGATCATCATGAGCGTAGGTCAGCACAGGCACCATCCCGTACGGGGTGGACGAGAACGAGGGTGACAAAGAGTACAGCATCGGGTACATGTCGATTAGGTGCGTACCCGGCCCTCCGGTGGCGTACAGGTGCACCAGCACGTCGCCATTGGAGTTGAACCCGCACCCGTAACCGACATAGCTGTTGTCGTAATCAACTCCAACCGTGTTGTCCAACTGGGTCCAGCCCACACCCTTCAGGTGCACTGTAAAGGACTGGCCTTCCTTTACCACGATGGAGCTGACTCCTTGCCCGACGATGCTCTCTTCGGTATAAAACGGCAGCTGTGCGAGCACTTTGCCGGACTGCGACAACTGCACCACGTGCCACCCACCAAGTCCATCGGGGACAGTGAGATGCGTCTGGAGGCTCCCGTTGGACGGTGCAGCCGTGCCTACCGGGCTGCTGGCAAACGCCCAGCACGTACTGGCACAGTCCACCCGGTTACCGACAACCGTGGACCAGCTCAGCTCAACAGGAGCCGACGAGGTAAGACCCGTGGCGTCCAGGCTGATCCTGGAACCGACCTGGCCCCGGCTGGCCGACAGGCTCGCTTTGACACTGCTGGTAGTTGCCAACCCGGCCTTGGTCAAAGTGGTCCGGGAACTGGACGTGGGTACCACGTCAGCGGGCCACGAAAGGGACGCTGCGGGCGGCCCGCTGTCCTTTGTAACGGTGAACGTGACCGCCGCTCCGTTGGTGTAGGGGATGGGCGATTGAGGTACGTTCAGGTACAAATAGCTGATGGCATTGCCGATCTGGATGGTGTGGCGACCGACTGGGCCTGAGGCCCGTATGACTGCCTGCGCTACGCCTCTTGTCCAGTTGGCCATGAGCTCGCCTGCATAGTGGTTGTCGTAAAGAAGCGAGGCACCGCCGGTATAGAGGCTGGCCCCCAAGCCGGTATAGGTGATCGTTATGGGTGTACCTATGGGCCCACTTGTTGGCGAGACTGTCACTGTCCGCGTTGTAAGGAAACCCCCGTGGGCCAGGTCCGTATTACCGGCCACGGCATATATGTCGTGGATGCCGCCGAAGTCAAGCGGCGCCTTAGTCTGGAACGAGAGCCGTCCTTGGCCATCGGTGCTGGCACTGCCGATAACTGTCGTCACAGGCTTGCTGTAGCGACCCAGGTAGTTAACCGTGTCCGGTTTGGCCTGTACCATCCAAGAGGTCTCAGCCGTGGACCACGTGATCTCAACAGTGGTGTGCGCGCGAAGGTGCGCGCCCGTAACTGTGATCGGCGTACCAACCGGTCCTTGATCGGGTGACACCGAGAGGATGCCGATATTGGGTGCGGGCGTGGGTGGGTCAAGTACCGGGCCGGGAAGGGCAGGCGACCCAGGTACCTGCGGCGGGGTCAGTACTGTTGCCCCGGGCGGGATTGGCTGGGCGGAAACCTTGCCGGCCTGTTTATTGGTGCTCGTGCCTGAGGCTGCCGACGCAGCTGAGGCCGGAGGCACCAGGCCGGGCAGCACTGTCATGCAAGCAGTTACCAACGCGACCGCACAACTGGCGCGCCGCATGGATCGGGTGGATATTGGGGTCATTTTTGGACCAGCCTTTGCTCGGAGCGGCAAGGCCGCCGGCGGTACCAGGGGCCCGCCGGCGGCCCGGGGAAATTGGTCTTAAGAGGCGACGATGGTGAGCCGCGAGGGGGGCGCCAACCCGGCCTGGGTGAAGACGCTGCCGATCCTGGGGACGGCCTTGGAGGTAGCTGTAGCAGGGACGCGGTCAGTCGTCAGGTGCACGCTGAAGTCGACTTCCCCTAGAGGGTAGTTGGCGGGCACTGTCCAGGCCGCAGTCCAGTACGAGCTCTTGCCGTGGTTGCCGAACTGCAGCTTCGACGACGCGACACCGGGTATCTGGACGTACGCGAAGGCCACGTTGGCCGACGTGAGGTTCTCTCCCCCCGCTGCGGCATTTATACCGTACATCCTAAACACGACAACTTGGCCCCGCTGGAAGAGGTTCGTTTGAGCGCAGCCGGCAGAGGGTTTCGGGCTGCCCCCGCCCGTCACCGTATCGACGTACATAAAGACTTTATGCGCTCCATTACCCTGCGCCGGTGGAGCGAGGGTAGTTGTTGTCGCTGCTGCACCAGCGCCTGCGGCGACAGCGGGTGACGCTCCGAGTACCAAAGCGATGGCTCCGGCACTTCCGGCGGCGGCAATAGCTAGCGACGCAATCCTGGTGTACTTGGGTTTCGGACCGTTCATATTTGTCTCCTTGTTCTGTTTGCCCTACATGGGGGCCAGGCGCGCAGCCCCGCACGTGGCGTTGCTCGCTCGAACAGGGCTCAGCCCTTGACGGACAACTTGCCCGTCAATGTGACCGTGTAGGGACCGTTCTGCGACCCGCTCGTACCACCGATGTTCAAAGTGCCGTGGAACTTGAGCGACCCTGAGGCACCGGCCAGTGCCCCGGTCCCGCTCTTTACGACCGCCACGCCGTGAAAGCTGACGCTGACAGGCCCGGACTCCCCGCTCGAACAACCGGTTGCGCTGCTCGACTTGACGACCAGGGTTAGCTTGGCGTGGGCGCCCGTTATCGCCCCCGTCCCCGAGAAGGGGTCGCACTGCGCGGACGCCCCCGCAGAGCCCTTGCCGGAAATCTTGCTCGCACCCAACCCCGTACCGGTCCCAGTGCCGGCAACCGAGGGAATGGTGACTGCGCCGTTGTTGATCAGCAGTGTTGCGTGGCCCTTGTAATGGCCCGTGAAAGCAACCGTCTTGGCAGCAGTTAGCTCCGGGGCCACAGCCGCGGGGCGGACCGCAACTATTGGGCTCGCCTGCACAGGGGCGCTGATGGCTGCAGCGCCGGCGACCATGGCGAGCGTAACGATACCGGCCCGACGAACCGACCGGATGACTATGGGTGATGATTTGGTTGACCGCACATAATCAACCTAAGACTCGACTAAGAACGCTGGGCAGGGCCGAACGACCCGATGGACAAGGGCCAGCGCCCTAACGTTGGTTTGGGCTACAAATAACCTGTGGGTATGCCATCTGCGTTCGCCGGCGCGCTAAGACAAGACAAACAACGAAGGCCGCGGCGCCCCCGCCCGCCCGACGCCAGCGCTCCTCAGACGGCAAGCGACATACTTGGCGCCCCTGTGCTGGCGACGATTGGCGACCGGGTTAGGTAAGCCATAACGTCCGCTGCTCCCCAGCCATTGGGGTGCTGCCGCAGAAGGGCCATCGCGCCGTCGACATCTGCGCCCAGCGTCACGATGGGGCTTTCGGTTACGCCACCCGGACGTTGCTGAGCAATCCCCACTGCGGCCGTCAACGCATTACACAGGCAGACGCGCCCGACGGTGTCAGACCGGGCGCCTCCTTTGCGGATATAGGCGTCGACAGGCTCAGCCGGGCAGCGGTAAACGACATCGCCATTTTCGTCGAGGCATGGAACGCGGAGGTAGCTGAGGTCGCACACCCGCGGGCGCTCCTCGTAGGCGGCTGGGTCCGAGAGGGTCCCACTAAGCTGGGCCACTTTGAAGGGAAAACTGGTCGGCGAGGCGCGGACGTCCGTACGCACTTCTAGGTCCTCGTTGGCGATGTGCTCGAGCAGTGCTTGGCGCAGGGAGCCGGACAGGCCAGATTCGCGAGCTAAAGCAAATGGCGTGCCGACCTGTACCCCGGTTGCCCCCATCGACAAGGCGGCGGTCACCGCCTCTGGCTTTGAGAAGCCCCCTGCGAGCCAGAACGGTAGGCCCAGCGCCACAAACTGGGCCGGGTCCGGGATGTCCCGTGGCCCGTACACGGGCTCCCCGCTCTCATTTAGGCGCAACGGGCCGCGGGGTGGTGCATTGTGACCACCGGCGACAGCGCCCTCCACCACAAAGCCGTCTGGCCGAGTCTTACCGTCACGCGCCAAAAAGGAAGCCAGCGTAAATGACGACACGATCGCCAGGAACAGCGGCCGGCTGAGAGCTCGGGGCTGCGGGCCGATCAGGGCGAGCGGGTCGAAGTCGAGAGTATGGGGCTGGGGCGCGCCCACCACATCGATCGGGAACTCGACGCGCCCATGGTCAGACAGGCTGTCAAGCAGCCAGGGCAGGCGCGCTGGTATCCCCGCACCCACGAGGACGGCATCGACCCCCGCCAGCATGGCGCCATAAGCGGCGGCAGGCACCGCAAGCTGTACCTTCTCCATCAGATTGATACCAACAGCCGCCCCGTTGGCAGCTTGCTTGGCCAGCGTTACCTCAACGAATGCCGCAATGACCGCCAGGCGCTGGCGGTCCAGCGAGGGATTGAGCGTCAGCCGAGCGATCGGGCGGTAGGGTTTGCCTGGTCCTCGACCACCAGGCACGAAGTAACGAGCCAATACCCAGGCGGCTAGCTCTTGGTCGGGGAACAAGGACAGGGCCCGTCGCAGGTTGCCGTCCTCATCGCCGTCCTGGAGCCCGCGCACCAAGATCGTATCGAGCGCGACGCCTGAGACAACACCGAGCCCGTGCGCACGCGCCACGGCCCCGGCAAGCTGCCAGCCCGACACGCCGATTCCCATACCGCCCTGGATGATCCGGGCCTGGATGATCTGGTGGTGCCTCACCTTTGCGCCAATCTCACGAGAAAGACACTAGCCATCGTCGCTCGGGGCAACCATATCGACCGCTTACCGCAAGCGAACGGGAAAAGCGTGTTGTTCCCATTAGGTCTGGTTTGCTCCTCCATACCAGAGTCGAAAGTCCCTATCCATAGGGCATAAAGATGCGAAGTTTCGGGGATGTGGTCCTAGTGCTCCTATCCCGGGAAAACGCCACCGGTCACAGGAAAGGCCACGGGCCAGGAGAGGCCACCGGTCACAGGAGAGGCCACTGAGCCCGTCACATAGCGACCGGCTCCGCCGGCGCCATGTCGGTCGTCGCTCGCACAGTGCGTGGCGGGCCGCCCAGATGGGTAGCTACTGGGCATGTCTTCGTTCGACGAAATCGAAAAAGAAGCCCGCGATCACCAGTCGGAGGTCGACACCGGGATAGGCGATGTTGAAAAAGAGGTCGACGACCGTACCGGTGGACGCGACCAGGGAATGGTGGACAAGGGCGCCCAGGAGCTAGAGAAGGAGTTCTAGTGCGGCGGTGCAAACCTGGTGGCAGCTGGCAGGGCTCGATGAGCACCGCACCTAACGGGCTGGCTGTCTTCAGAGCGCTAGGTGTCTTCAGAGCGCCGGTGCTCGACCACCGACCCTGGCGCGGCCTCGCGGTCAGCCTGGCGCTGGTCAGAGTCGGCGAGGACCGCTCGGGCCATGGCTTGGGGGTCGTCGGAACCGCGCTCCTCGGGGAGCATCTCCGCAGCCCGTTGCTCGACGCGTTCGGTGCCGTCCATGTGAGGGCTCGTACCCACCCAGCCGTTGCTCCCTAACCTGGTGCCCAACATGGCCGCTGAGGCGCAAGTCGCTCCCGGACGCGAAAGAGGTGGCCCCTGGAAGCTGACGTGCCGGGGTGCTTGGAGCTGACGTGCCGGCGGTGACGGTCTCGGTCTTGGCCGACACCCACATTCGGGCGGGTGGCCGGGGTCTGCCCAAGGCCGCGTGGGATATCTTGAACCGGGCCGACCTAATACTGCATGCCGGCGACGTAGTCGACGGCGACCTCTTGGACCGCCTGAGCCTGGTAGCGCCGGTCCACGCTGTGCTCGGTAACAATGACCATGCCCTCGAGGGCGTGCTCGCCCCCACGGTCGAAATGGCGATAGCGGGTGTGCGGGTGGGAATGGTACATGACGGCGGGCCCAGCGCCGGCCGGGCCGCGCGCCTGCAACGGCGCTTCCCGACAGCCAAAGTGGTCGTTTTTGGCCACAGCCACGCACCACTAAACGAGTGGGCGCTTATGGGCCAGCTGCTGTTCAATCCCGGGTCTGCGATGCAGCGCCGGCGCCAGGCTCATCACAGCATGGGAGAGCTCGTCCTGGCCGAAGGCCAGGTTGTCTCGCACCAGGTGATCTGGCTGGCCTGAGCAGGCCTGGGGTTAGGGTGCTCAAGGGCCGAGCGCCTGGCGCCCAGGGCGGTCCGGCACCTAAGCAGTAGGTCCAGTAGCTAAGAGGCCAGTAGCTAAGAGGTAAAGGTCCGTAGTGCCTCGACGGAAGGCACGACGTAATAAGAACCGGTTACAGGCCTGGAAAAATACGTGAGACGGTCTCGTACCCCGTCTTCCGCCCCAGACATGCGAGCCAGCATCCGCTCGACGACGGCTTGGCGGTTTGTAAACGCTACAAAGACCATGCCGTGAGCGCTCATATCCCCGAAACTGACGCTCCGACGAAAAACTTTGAGCTCGTCGCCCTGATCGTCCTCGATGACCATACGCGACACGTGCGAATCGACAGGTTGGACTGCGTCGTCCAGTTCCTCGCTCTGCGCCTTGGTCCGGCCGATGACAGCCTCCTGGTCTTGGAGGGACAGGGAGTGGAAGGCACCGAGGTCGTGCTCCCACCGCTGGACGAGCACGATGCTCGACCCTGCGCCGGGGGCACCGTCGGGCACGATGCAGACCTGCGCTGCCTCATCCAACGGAGGGTTCTCGGTGCCGTCCTCGAAACCGGAGATGTCGCGGCTGTCCTTATAAGTGAAACCGCTGACGTCCTCCGCCACGACAGCGCACTCCGCCAGGGCGACGGCGGCGGCACGGGCGATGTCGAACACGGTGTCGTAGCCGGCCCCCGAAGCCCACACCCAGGCCGCGTGCTGCGTCGACGGCATGGTGTAGTCGCCGGCTCCGACGACCGTCGTGAAATCCTGCGCGCCGCTCGGGATCTCAGCGACCTGCGCCCATAACGAAGGTGCAAGCCCGACCACGATGTTTGCGCCACCCGTCGTCTTTCGCGGTTCGCTCAGCTCGCTCAGTGCCCGCACCAGCGCCGGCACGTCCGCCGAGGGTGCCAGATCGAACTCGAGGTGGTAGTGGGACCGCGCGCCCAGCGCGAAGATGCCAGGTTGAGGGTAAGCCATAGCGGCTCGCATGCTAGTGAACGGTGCGAAGACGGCCGTGCTCACACCCGGCACAGGATCTCGCCGCCGGGCACCATGTACCACCCATCGGGGTGCTCGGACCAAGCTCGCCAGGCCGCCGACATCGCCTCGAGCTCTTTGCGCGTGGCAATGCCGCGCTCGATGGCTTGGTCCGCCAGGGACGACGACAAGACCCGGTCGGCCCAGAGCCCTCCCCACCAGCGGCGCTCCTCGGGGGTGGCGAAGCACCAGGCCGACGCCGTCGCGCGCACGTCGCTGAAGCCGGCAGCATGTGCCCACGCCAAGAGGTGCCGACCGGCCGCAGGCTCGGCGCCGTTGCTGCGGGCTACTGCCAGGTACATGCTCATCCATCGGTTCAAGCCCTCGGACGCCGGGTACCAGGTCTTGGAGGGGTAATCACTGTCGCGTGCCGCCACCACCCCGCGGCTCACCCGGCGCATTTCCACCAAGGCGGCGACCGGGTCGGTCAGGTGCTGGAGCACCTGGTGGGCGTGGACAACGTCGAACGAACCGTCCTCGAAGGGCAACCGGTAGACGTCCGCCTCCATGACCGTGACGTTGCCCACGCCGCGTTCTGCCAGGGTCAGCCGGCAGGTGTCGAGGACGGCTGCAGCGTTGTCGATCGCCACGACCTCCCCCGGCGCCACCAGGTCGGCGAGGTCAGCCGTTATGGTCCCGGGGCCACAACCCACATCGAGGAGGCGCTGGCCCGGCTGGAGGTAACCCAACAGGTAGGCGGCGGAGTTCTGCACCGTGCGCCACGAGTGGGACCGCAGGACGCTCTCGTGGTGCCCGTGTGTATAGGTGTCGCGGTCACGCTCGGTCATGCCTGAGCTTGCTCCGCCGACAGCCCGAGAGCAAACGATTTTTCAGTCCACGAAACTACGTCGGCGTCCCGGAGCAGAAGCCGGGTGAACTCGTTCATGCGTACCTCGCCAAGATCTGCGGCATCGAACCACGCCGCCTCGCTGACCTCGTCCCCGTCGACTTCCAATTGGCCCCCACGCACGCGCCCCTCGTAAACGAGGGCGACGTAGGCCACCTGGTCGCCGTTGGGGTAAGTGCGCCGGTAACCAGGGCCGCCGAGCACCGCCCGAAGGCCGGTTATCTCGATGTCGAGACCGGTTTCCTCCAGGGCTTCCCGGGCGGCAGCAGCGGCCGGCGCCTCGTCGGGGTCGACGCTGCCCCCTATCGTGCCCCAGGTGTCGTCGTCGTTTTGGCGCACCAACAGGATGCGCCCGGCGCCGTCGACGGGGACGACCGTGGCGCCTGGGAGGAGCAGTAAGTCGTGGCCGATCCTGGCCCGCAGGCCTGCTATGTAACCGGAAACACCCATCTGAGCGACTCTATGGCCGGCGCGCTCGCCGGCAGGCACTTAGCATCGCTGGAGTGCCCGCCACCCTGCGCCAGTTGCTACACGCCATGACCGAGGTGGTGATCCCCGAAGACGGTCTGGACGAAGAGCGCGAGAGGGTGGCCACCTACCTGGCCGAGCACGGGCCGCAGATCTCACCGGAGCAGTGGCCCGGGATCGTGGAACTGCTGGAGCGAGCCGAGCAGGAGTGCCTGGAGCAGACGGGCGAGGCCTTTACCGAGACGGGCCCGGCGGAGAGGGGGCATTTCCTGCGGGAACTCGACCCTGCTCTCGTAGAACCCATTGCAGAAATGATCTGCCTGTGCCATTACGGCGCCCCCGGATGGTCCCCGGGCGAACCACTGCCGGCCGCTTGGGAAATGCTCGGCTACCCCCCTCCACCGGCCCCGAGCAGCGCTGGGCGCCTACCGGCAGTCACTCGCCGGCTCGAGGACTTAACAAGTGGCGGTGGCGGGACCTTTTATGACGTGGTGGTGGTGGGCTCGGGTGCGGGCGGGGGCACCGCAGCGCGCGTTCTAGCGCAGGCGGGAGCCCGTGTGCTCCTGATCGAGCGAGGTAAGGCCCTGGACGCGCACCATGTCGGTGCTGACCACCTGCGCAACCACCGCTTGGCCGCCTGGGGCCACAACACGGGGCCCGACCTGGAGGGGAACCCACGCCTGTGCGAGGTGGACGGCACGGACATCGTGGCCAGGCCGCACGAGGGCCCGTGGAACAACAACGCCATGGCCCTCGGCGGCGGTACGCGGGTATGGGGCGCCCAGGCATGGCGGTTCAGCCCGACCGATTTCGTCATGGCCAGCACCTATGGGGTGCCTGAGGGCAGCAGCCTGGCCGACTGGCCCATCGGCTACGAGGATCTCGAGCCGTACTACAGCGCCGTGGAGCAGGCCATGGGCGTGGCGGGCGAGGCGGGCCACGTGCACATGGGCCACCGGTCCAACCCCTACCCCATGCCGCCGCTGGCCCCTGGCCCTGCCAGCCGGCGCCTCGCCGAGGGAGCGCAGCGCTTGGGATGGCCCGTAGGGGCCGTTCCGCTGATGGTCAACAGCGTGCCCTACGGGGGCCGCGACGCCTGCGTGCGCTGTTCGCAGTGCATCGGCTTCGCCTGCCCCGTCGACGCCCGGGGAGCCCCGTTCAACACGGTCCTTGCTGGAGCTGGGCTTCCCGGCACTGGTGCCACTGGCACTGGGCCTGCTGGAACTGGGCCTGCTGGAACTGGGCTCCTGACCGTGCTGGTGGGTACCCGGGTGTTACAGGTCCTGCACCAAGGCGGCCTGGCCACAGGCGTCAGGGCCCGTGCCGAGGACGGCAGCGGGAGCGTGCAGGACGTGGCGACCGGTGCCGTGGTGGTGGCAGCCGGCGCAATCGAAACCGCCCGCCTCCTGCTGGTATCGGGCCTTGGCGGCCCGGCAACCGGGCTCAACCTCCAAGGCCACACGTACGTCGGCGCGCTGGGGCTGTTTGACGAACCCATAACCGACCTCAGGGGCCCAGGCCCATCGGTGGCCACGTGCCGGTTCCTTCACGCCAACCCCGGCGTCGTAGGCGGAGGCATGCTGGCAGACGAGTTCGTAAAGACGCCGGCAGCTTTTTGGTCGACGTCCCTACCGCCAGGGGCTCCCAAGTGGGGCCCGGGCGCAGCCGGAGCCATGCGCCACGCGTACAAGCGGACCGCTCATGTCATGGGCCCCGTACAGGAGATCCCCAACCCCGGGGCCCGGGTCACATTGGCCCCCATCGCAGACTCGTTGGGCATGCCCGTCGCCGCCCTAAGGGGTCACTCGCACCCCGACGACCGCCATAGCGCACACATGCTGGCAGAGCGGGCTTACGAGTGGATGGAGGCCAGCGGAGCGTCGCGCATCTGGACGTGGCCGGCCCCCAGGCAGGTGCCCCGGCTCAGCGCCGGACAGCACCAAGCAGGCACGTGCCGGATGGGCGAGTCCCCCGCCACCTCAGTCTGCAACCCCTGGGGATCGCTCCACGACTGCGCCAACGTGGTACTGGCTGACGCGTCGGTGCACGTCACCAACGGGGGTGTGAACCCCGCCCTCACCGTTATGGCTTTGGCATGGCGCAACGCCGAGGCACTGGCCAACCGTCTCTAGGCCAACCGTCTCCAGGCCAACCCCTCTAGGCGCCTGCCCACTCGCCGGGCGGGTCGGACGCAGGGAAAGACTGCTCCAGCTCCTCGTCCACCGGTTCTTCGCTCTCGGTTTGGGGATCTTCGTGGTCGGTGGGTTCAGGCATCCTTCAAGCATTTCCGCCGGGGGCGGCCCCAAACGTCGAAGCTCCTGGCCTGTCGACGATCGCGCGACGGCGAGGCCTATCCCGCGGCGGCCGCGGTTGGAGCCCGGTTGCCTGACAAAGGGGGGCGCCCCTGGGCCCCCGCTTGTGCCGTCGTAGGACAGAACGCCACGCCGAGCACGGCTACATCGTCGGTGCCTTCTGGCGCCATTTCCGCCACAAGGCACTCGCACATGCCGGCTATGTCCTCGGCCTCTACATGGCGCGCCGTACCCAAAAGCCGCTCGATGCCATGCACGGGGGACTCCGAGCGCGTTTCGATCAGGCCGTCCGTGTAGAAAATGAGCCACGACCCCGGCACCAAGCGGACCGAGTGGGTGGTGCGGGCATAAGGGAGCACCCCGAGCGGCGGTTCGGGATCAGTCTCGAGAAGGCGTGCACCCTCCTCCGGCGAAAAAAGCAGCGGGGGTGGGTGGCCGGCATTGGACCATTCGAAGAACCACTCGCCGTCTGTAGGAGGCGCTATACGCCCATAAATAGTAGTGACGATCTCCTCGGGAGCGAAGCTTCGCTGCACTTCGTCAAAACGGCTCAGTACCTCGGCGGGGGGCGCCATTCTGTCAGCTGCCAGCGCCAACAATTTGTTGCGGGCAGCGCCCATTCGGGCTGCGGCGTGCACGTCGTGACCGGCCACGTCGCCGATCACCAGGGCCGCGGACCCGTCGCGCAACATAAAGGCGTCATACCAGTCCCCTCCGACCTGGGCCAGGTCAGCGGCGGGACGGTATACGCCAACCAGGCGGAGGTCTTCGATGTCGTTGGGCAGAGCCGGTAGGAGCTCACGCTGCATCTCCTCGGAGCGCCTTTCCTCCCTCACCAACAGCGAAGCGTTCTCCACCGCGAAGGCAACGCGGCTGGCTATGTCGGTCATCAGCGCCACGTCGGCATCCTGGTACAGGTGGCGGTTGGGCCCTCTCACCGCCGTGACTGCCCCGATAGTGCGGTGCCGAGTCCGCAACGGCGCGGTTATGGCGTCGGCACTGCCCAAGGCCTGGAACAGCTCCAATCTGGCCCGCTCAAGACCGTCCGTGGCCTCCGTGGCGGGCGGGAAGGACCTGGTCCGCAACGGCCGGGCGTCCCGGAGCGTCGATGCGAACGACGACGTCATGTCCGGCGCCAGCCGTCCTATGTGCCCAAGCCGGGCGATGCCGGCGGCCTCGAGATCAGGGCTGCGGTGCGCCAATGCCACTCTTTCGACGTCCTGGGTCTCGGGGTCGACGAGGTCCACGACGACCCAGTCGGCGAAGGACGGGACCAGGAGATGGGCCAGGGCGGCGAGGCCCTTGGGCAGTTGCGCCGAGCTCAGCAGCACATGGGTGACATCAGCGAGCAAGGCCAAGCGGAAGTTCGCTGCCTCGACAGCCGCTATGCGAGCGTGCTCGCGCACGGGGGCGCCGGCGGCCGGCTCATAGAAGGCGAAAACTCCACCCGTGCGCACGGCGGCAAGGATGACGGGTGCCACCGCCCAGTCAATTTCCATCAGTGTCCCGTCTTTGCGGCGCAGGACCTCGCCCGAACCCTCGGCCGCCCTGCCTTGGCTAAGAGCGCGCGACATCGGGCACTGATGCAGAGGCAACGGCGAGCCGTCGGGTTTTTGACCGTGGAGGGTCGGGTGAACGGGGCGGCCGACAAGCTCCGCTTCCTCGTAACCGAGCAGCTGTTGCGCCGTAGGAGAAACAGCCGTCATCAAGCCATCCGCGTCAGCCGAGATCATCCCCACGTTGTCGCTGCTGAACAACGCAGGCAGTAACGCCGTCTCGATCGCCGGGCGATTTTGGCGGCGGTCCGATTGGCCGCCATGAGCCCGCTCAGCTCCCGACATCGATGGTCAGCTATACCCGCCTCAAGGGCCCGGTACTCCCCCCAGCGCGTCTTTGCTGGTAGATACTACCGATTTGCTGGTAGGCACTACTATGCGCCGCGCGCAACCACACAGCGTGTGCTCAGTACGGAGAATAGGCGGTGACCAGGAATATTGCGAAGGCTTCCTCGACAGGGCCCCGCCCCTGCCCACGCTGAACAGGCACTACTCACGTTGAGCGGCCGAGCGGGCGCGTAATGTCTACAAGTTGATCGTAACTATGCCTTGGGCCAGCAGGACACCCACTGCCAGCACGATCGTCCCGGCGGCACGCGATGGCCAGGTGAGAGCGAGCTTCTTGCCGTGGCGGCCAAGGCCACCAAGCACTGTCAGCACTAATCCCGGGACCATGAAGATCAAAAATCCCAAGGTGAGCTGTTCGGTGGCGCTCGGCAACAAGGCGCTGACTATGGCAGCCGTTACGCTCCCGATCACGATGGTCACAACTGACTTAACGTAGCCTTTAGATGAAAGCCGTTTCACCCACGGCACATCGGGCAATTTGTCTTCGGCGATCGACAGCATGATGCCACCCCAAAACAACAGCGCACCCGCATAAAGCTCCCAAGCCCCGCCTAGTACCGGGTAGGCAACGAAAATGAACAGTGCTGTCTGGAACAGGGTTACGAAGTGGGTGTGGAGCTGACCCGGGGAAGGGATCTCCTCACTCGATATCTCCGCCAGGCGGTAGGGGTACCAGTGCACGACGGCGGTCTCGATGCCGTAACGGACGACAACGGCAGCGAGCACAGTGAGCGCGACCTTGGCGCCGTCCGACGCCACCGGAAGCTGCAGCGAGGACAGCGGCTTTAGGCCACCGACGAGCTTCTCCACCCCGTAGGCGGCCAGCAGAGCGGCGATGGCCAAGTCGCCCGCCCTATCGAACCAATAGGAGGGCCCTGTAGCCATCTTCCTGCGCAGCGCCCGCGCCTTGGACGCGGTAAGGGGCGCTACGAACATGAGCACGCAGACGGCCAACATCATGCGCACGTCAGCCCACGACCCCACTCCACCCGCGGCGGTCACGCCGATCAGGAACACCAGGGCAGCCAACGCTCCTGCGAGGGCGTCAAATACGCCGAGCACGATTATGGCCGCCAGGTAACCGAACGACGGGGGCATGGCATAGCCTCCGACAGAGAGCGCCGCAAACACCCCGAGCACCATTCCTGCCAGGGGCACCACCAAAGAGGCGGTCCCGAACACGGCCCGGAGGCTCGCACCGTCGGCGACGATCCGGGCAAGAAGCGGGGAGCGCGCCCCGAGGCGCTCGGGCAGCGAGCGTGACAGCCGGTCGAGTACGGCCACTCCGGGCCACTGCCACGTCCGGGACTTGTCGCCCCGGCGTTTTTCCGCCTCAGTCAGGGCGCCGTGCTTGAACGAGGCCGAACCGATCTTTCCCATCTTTTTGGACTTGTGCTCGGAGGCAGCCCCCGAGCCGGCTCCTTGCGACAGGCCAGACGCCAGCCCTGCGCCTCCCGCTGCAACCAAACCGAGGACCACAACGCCACCGATCTCCGTGCGGATCACGGACTTGGCGTGCTGGGCAGCCACGAAAGGTTGGACGACCACCCCGTTCAGGACCTGGGGCTGCGGCCCCTTTTCGGTAGCCCAGGCAGGGACCGCCGTAGGGGGGCCACTTGTTTGCAGCCGGGTGGCAATACCCGAGCCGCCAAGCTCGAAGTAGCGCCAAGCGTCAACCGATTTTTGCGTCGGGGACCGCCCAGAAACCTCGATGTGGTGGGCCCCTAGAGCGATGCCCTGGGGTATGCGGACGGAAGTGGAAAAGGCGCCGTTCAGAGCCACCCTCGCGGTCCCCAGCCGCAGCGGGACCGAGTGCAGCGTAATGGTGGCGAAGGTACCGGGTGCCAGGCCATTGCCGGTCACCGTGACCATCCGGCCGTAAACCCGCTCCCCTACCCCGAAATCGAAAGAGATAACCAGGGCAGTGCGATGGCCTTGATCACGGGAAAAGCGGAAGTGAAAGCGCTTGGTGTGGTAGGCACCGTGGCTTGCCCCGCCGGAGCCGGGTACCGTCGTGGAGCCCGCCGCAAGAGGGACCACCCCGCGTGCCGGTACCGGCTGGGCTGTCGTGGTCGTCGTAGCCGCTGCTGCCATTTGCGTCCCCGTGTTCACGGGAAGATTTGCCGGGGCAGTGGTGGTGAGCACCGTGGCGGCCGGCCCAGCTGTACCAGCCCCGGTCGTGGTCGGCCCTGAGCCAGATGGTGCGGCGCTCGCCGGGCCCGTCGTGGCAGGCAGAGTCGTGGCGGGGGTTGTGGTGGGAGGGACTGTCGTGGCCGGGACTGTCGTGGCCGGGACTGTCGTGGCGGCCGGCGCCGTCGAGGTCGTCGTCGACTGTCTTTTCGACGTGGGCTTGTGCCGGGTCACCCCTGCCGTCGTCGTGGTAACCCGGCCGGTCGTTGCGGGCACAGTCGTTCTGGGCACAGTCGTTGTGGGTACAGTCGTTGTGGGCACAGTCGTTGTGGGCACAGTCGTTGCCGGCACAGTCGTTGCCGGCACAGTCGTTGTGGGCACAGTCGTTGTGGGCACAGTCGTTGTCAGGAGTGCCGTGGTCGGGGTTGCCGCTCCCGGCGATGTCGTGGTTGTAGAGGTGGCGCCGGAGGGTGGCGCCGACGTTACGGGCGTAGGTGCCGTGGTAGTCGTGACCGGCACCGGGAGGGGTGTGGCACTCGCCTCAAGGGACGGTGACGAGATGCCCGCCGGCCCCACAGCGGCGACAGTGAAGTAGTACGGGGCGCTCGCACCGAGACCGCTCACCACATAGCTGTTGACACCTACCGGTGAGGCATTTACGGGCGTGGGTGCTTCGGTCCCCGACGAAGTTCCGACGTAGACGTCGTACCCGGTCACCGTGGTGGCACCGTTTGACAGCGGCGGTGCCCATGAAAGCGAAACGCCTCCCGCCACCGGGACCGCCGTCAAGCCCGTAGGCGCTCCGGGGGCGGCCGTGACGAAAACCGAACCGATCGTACAGGTGCCGTCCAGGCTCGGCGACCCCGTCTGGTCGCCTTCAGGACAAAGAGCGACAGGGTTCCCCGCTAATGTCACGTTCGCAGGATCCGGTATTGCACCGATCTCCGGCGCGCCCGCCTGAGGTTTGACCGTAAGCGTGAGCCCCCCGTTGTTGGCCAGCGCACCGAGGTCGCCGGCGAGGTTGGCATCCGCCACATCCGATGCGGCGCCCAAGCACTGCGTGCCGGGGCCTGCAGCGTTATAACCCCCGTCTTGCCAGGTAGCGCCGGTCTGCACGTAGCAGGGATCGGTGGCCGTGTCACCGAACAGGTCGCCTGCGGCGTAGACCGTGGCGCCCGCCTGGTCGAACACATCTCCGCCACCGCTCGAATGATTGGAGCTCGTATTGCCTCCGGCGAAGGTGTCCTGGACAAGAGTAAGAGGGCCCTGAGTCTCGATGGCACCACCGTCACTGCCATTGGTCCCGTTGCCATAAAACGTGGAGTTGTTTATCGACGCCGTACCAAAGTTGGCGATGGCGCCGGCCGCCCCACACGCACAAGCCCCCGAGGCGTGGTTCGCAGAGAACGTCGAGCCGCTGATCGTCAACGTTGCGCCGGCTTGGTTAGCTATTGCGCCGCCCCAGGAGTTGTTGGACTCGTTGTTGTTGGAAAATGTCGAGTTGACGATGGTCGCTTGGCCGGCGTTGCTAAGCCCCGCACCCGCCTGAGCCGATACCGAGGTGGAGTCGGTGTTCCCCTGAACCGTCACCGCGTCCAGGGTCAAAGTTCCCTGGTTGTAGATGCCGGCTCCCCCGCTACTACTCGCACCGTTTTGGATGGTGACGCCGTTCAGGACCAGGTCTGAGCCACTGGCAACGGATAACACCCGGTAAGTTCCACCACCGTCGATGAGCACTGGGCCGCTGCCGTCAGTTTGGATGGTGAGGGTGCCAGGCTGGGTTATCGCTATCGTGCCGCCAAGGGCGTAGGTGCCGGCGGCCAGGTCGATCGTGTCACCAGAGGCCACCGCCTCGCTCAGGGCCGCTGCAAGGCTGCACTGGCTAACCGAGGCAAAGCAGTTTGAGGTGCCGGCGCCGCCTGCAAAGGCATAAAGGAGCGTACCGTAAACTGCCTGTACCAACGTCGGCGATGTTGAACCACTGAAAGTGGAGTCGCCTGAGTACACGGCAGTGATGGAATGGTCGCCGGGGCTGGAGAAAGACGTGGTACACGTGGCGCCATATGGCCACGTCGTGGCCATCTCCTTTGCACCGCAACCAGGGATGGGGGCGCCGCCGTCTTCGAAATCGATCGTTTCGCCCGAAGCCGGCAGCACACCCATCACGGTCGGCAAGACAAGTAGGTCGTTGCCCGTGTACTCAGCGATATAAAGGTCGCCGTTCGCGTCCGTTGCGAGCCCAGTTGGCCCGTTGAGGGAGGGCGCCAGCCCCAACGTAGTGGCTGTGCCGGCAACGACGGACTGCCCGAACACCGTCCCAGATACGCCCGGCACGACTGTGATCAGTGAACTGCCCCAGCCCGAGATGAACAGGTCGCCTGCGGCGTCGAAGGCCATGCCTACTGGGGTGTTTATCCCCGAAGCGACGGTGGCCAGCGTGCCCGCCGTCACGGAAACCCCGTACAGAGACCCGGAACTGACCGGGAGGACCAGGACTGACGACGTCCCCTGGTTGGCGATGTACAAATTGCCTGCCTGGTCGAATGCCAGGTTGAACGGCGTGCTAAGCGTATAGCCGAAGGTCGTGAGGGACCCGGCCGTCACTGCCGTGCCGAACAAGGTGCCGGTGACGGCAGGCAAGACGGCCAGGGAGCCGCCCCTTTCGGCGATGAAGAGGTCTCCTTGGGTGTCGAGCGCGATCCCCTCGGGACTAGACAACCCGGAGACCACAGTTGTCAGGACATCGGCGGTAACGGACTGCCCGAAGAGGGTCTTAGTCGAAGCGGGAAGGACCGAGACGGTCCCGCTCGAGTTGTTCGAAACGTAAAGATCGCCCGCCGGCCCGACCGCAATCCCGGTTGGGCCGCTTAGACCCGAGGAGATAAGCGTTGTGTTGGTACCAGCTGTGACGCTGACCCCAAAGAGCGTCCCCGACGCAGCCGGGAGCACGGACACCCTGTTGGAGCTGCTGTTCGCGCTGTACAGGTTGCCGCCTGCATCGAAGGCGATCATCTGAGGGCCGGACAAACCGCCGGAGGGAACCAGCGTCGACAAGGTGTTCGGCTGCACCTGGGTTCCAAAGATCGAACCCTCGGTCGTCGCGGTGAAGGTCACGTTTTGGTTCTCAGCGACGCCGAGGGCTGATGTGCCCAAGGTGACGACCGTACCCACCGGGACTGCGGCAGCCGCCGGAGGTGCTCCGGCCAACAACACGGGCACAGCTGCAGCAGTACCGATCAATGCAGCGGCCCCGGCGAGGGCCGACCAACGTGCGGCGAGGCGACGCCATCCCATCTCCATGCCGCCCGGGCGGAGACCTCTCACCTTGCGGCCGTTGCGCGGATCGCTTCGCATCCCGTATTGGTCGGCAATGCAGTGAACAATTTCAAGGTTTCGGCCAAGATGGACAAACGGGGGCAACTCGGCACAATTGAGGACGATTTTGTTGTCGGGCCGTTGACGGGCACGACAGTGCGGGCACCTGGGGCGGCAACGACCGGGGTGGACAGCCGGGCGGCAACGACCGAGTCCTCGGCCGCCTCATGAAAGGGGAGTGAGAGCCGGGCCGGTAACAATGTGAGCCAAGAGCGACCATCGACATCGGTGAGCTACCCGTGGGTACCAGCGATCTCGCTGATCGACATGCGCTCCAACTTGGCCCGCAACGGCCACCAGCTATATGTCGGCACGGACGGTCAGCGCCTCATCTGGGCGGGTGACCAGCAAGCAATGCTGGTGCTCGGACCGCCTCGCTCAGGTAAGACATCAACGCTTGTGGTGCCCAATGTCCTGGCCGCCCCGGCAAGCGTCGTTGTCACCTCGACCAAACCGGATGTGCTCGAGGCGACACTGGCAAGCCGAGCCGAGGTCGGGCCCTGCTGGGTCTTCGACCCAAGCGGCTCGCTCGCTCTCCCCGACGGTGTCGAGCGCGGCCGCTGGTCACCCTTGCACGCTTGCAAATCGTG
>DASSZK010000158.1:0-5393 GCA_035702845.1 Acidimicrobiales bacterium | reverse complement strand
CCACTCTGCACCAAGGTCGAGATGAGACCGAGATTGGCACCATAGCCGGTACTGAAGACCAGGGCCTTGGGCTGTCTCACCCAGTCAGCCAGGAACTCCTCGAGCTCAGAATGAATGTCGAGGGTCCCGTTGAGCAAGCGGCTCCCGGTAACGCCAGTGCCATAGCGCTCAAGCGCTTTGCGCGCCGCGTCCCGCACGCGCGGGTCGGTGGTGAGGCCCAGGTAGTTGTTGGAGCCCAGCATGACCAGGCGGCGGCCGTCGAGCTCGATCGTCGGTCCGATCTCGCCGGAAAGCTCGCGGTAAAAAGGGTTGAGCCCCAGTTCCTCGGCGGCACGGTACTCGTCCATCCGGGGATCGTCGCAGCGGTCGAAGATGTCGGTCGGCGGCTGCTGCACCGGCCCCAGAGCGTCGCCTAGGGCACCGTTAGGACTGCTCAATTGCCGGTGCCCCAGCGCATAGCCTCAGCTCTCTTTTCCCAGGCTTCGTGGCGGCTCCGGGCATCCTGGATGTACGGGGACCAACCGACTGCCTTGATGATCGCCCGGTTGACCTCGGCCGCAGGGGACCGCAAGGGGCGCAGCACGTCGCAAAACAGGACCACCCGCACGCCACCGGTTTCGTTCCAGGCCTCATGCGGATAGCCGTCATCAAAGAGCAGGCTCTTGCCCTCTTCCCAGTGGGCTTCCTCCCCTCCCACGCGGATACCCGCAGCCGACGCAGGGCTCGGTACCTTCAGCGCCAAGTGGTAGCGCAGCACTCCCCTCCACGGGCCTCTGTGAGGTGGTATCCGCTTGCCCGGGGCAAGTATTGAAAAGAAGCCAGTCACCAACCCGGGGATGCTGTCGAGCAGCGCCGCCGTCTGCGGGCACCTCTTGCAGTTGGCGTCCGACCGGAAGCCGTAACCCAGGAAGAAAAAGGTCTTCCACCCGTCGTCTTTGCTAATCGAAGCCTGGTCGACCGAGATGTCCTGGAAGTTGGGGAGGGCATCCTTGAAGCTCAGCACCTCTTCGAGCTCCGCCTGCACCACCGGCACGGCAGCCTCGGCTCGGGCCACCCAATCGAACGTGCTCAGGGGCAGGAACGGCGTAGTCGGGACCAGCGACTGCTTCAACAGCCAACTCTCCGTGGCATGAAGCGCACGGCCCCCTACCTCGGTGAAGGCAGTCACGGCCTTGTCCCGCAGGCTGACAGGTTTGTCGCGCAGGCTCAAGGGCTGGCCCGGCGCGGTACCGGATGCTGTCGGCATATCCAGGCAGAATACCTGGCCCAGATGGGGCGTGCTCGCTAGGGCCGCCGGGCCAGCCATCGGCACCGCATTACCACTTGGGAACGTAACCACCGCGGCCCATCGCCGCGCTCTCCTCCCAGTCGGCGTCTTCGTCCACACCGCCGCGGATCTCAGTAACCCAGTCCAACCGGTCCTTCAGGATGCGCTCGACGCCCGCTTGCAGCGTCGTAGAGCTGACTGCACAGCTCGAGCAGGCACCCTGAAGCTGCAGCTCCACCACACCCGCCTCCACGTCGGCGCTGAGGAGGACCAGGTCGCCACCGTCTTGCTGGATGATCGGGCGCACCATCTCTATGAGGTCCGTCAATTGGTCCAGACGTTCCGCCCGGACCTCGTCTGTCAGCTCAACTGTGGTGCCCATGTCCTCGTTACCCATTGCTTCCTCCGCTCGTCCCTATGTACAACGTCTCAGGAGAGACATCGTTCCCGTGATGTGCTCCACGGTGTCGCTCCATCAAGCCGCCGTCGTACGGCGCCAGCGCAAATAAGCCTCCATGAACGGCTCCAGGTCACCATCGAGGACGGAACTGACGTTCCCCGTCTCGTGGTCGCTACGAAGGTCCTTGACGAGCTGGAACGGCGCCATGACATAGCTGCGGATCTGTGAACCCCAACCGACCTGAGCTTTTGGCCCGGCGATGGCGGAAAGCTCCGCCACCCTTTCCTCCCGGGCTCGTTCGGCGAGCCGGGATGCCAGGATCTGCATGGCCCGTGCCTTGTTCTGGAACTGGGACCTCTCGTTCTGGCACGACACGACGATGCCGCTGGGCATGTGCGTGATGCGCACAGCACTGTCGGTGACGTTGACATGCTGGCCGCCGGCACTCGAGCTGCGGTAGGTGTCGATTCGCAGGTCCTTCTCGTCTATGTCCACCTCAGGGCTGGCCTCTTCGAAAAATGGCACAACCGTGACGGCGGCGAAGCTCGTCTGGCGCCGGTGCTGGGAGTCGAACGGTGACATCCGCACGAGCCGGTGGATGCCCCGCTCAGCAGAGAGCAACCCGTAGGCATAGCGGCCCTTGACGATAAATGTTGCCGAGAGGATACCTGCTTCCTGACCCGGCGTGACTTCGTCGAGCTCCATGGTGAAGCCGCGCCGCTCGACCCAGCGCTGGTACATGCGCAAAAGCATCTCAGCCCAGTCCTGGGCATCCGTGCCTCCGTCCTTGGCATGGATCTCGCAAACCGCATCCAAACTGTCGTGCTCGCCGATGAACAGTGATCGCAGTTCCAGGTCGGCGAGGTGGGCGGCAACGTCCGAGACCAGGGATTCGAGCTCCGTCGATACCGAGTCGTCGGCTTCTTGGCGCCCCAGCTCGAAAAGCACTTCGGCGTCCGAGACCTTGCCCTCCAAGTCGGCGATGAGGTCAGAATCCCCCTTCAGAGCGGCGTACTCGCGACTGATGATCTGGGCAGCCTCCGGCCTGTCCCATAAATCGGGCCGCGACAGTTCCGGCTCCAGTTCGGAAAGGCGCTTGCGGGCGGCCTCGATGTCAAGGTAATCGCAAGCCTCGTCGAGGCGCCGGCGCAGGGCGCGCAAATCGTCAGTGAAGTCCCTCACGGACGGCGAGCCCGCTACTTACCGTGGCAGAATTTGAACTTCTTGCCACTCCCGCACGGACAGGGATCGTTGCGGCCAGCGTGCGCGTAGGGGTTGTTCCCCGCCACTTGAGCGGTCTGCGCCCTGGCGCTCGGGATCGGCGCTTCAGCGCCTCGCATACGAGCTACGTCCTGCTCGGAGGCGAAGACGACCTCTTCTCCTGGCGCGGGCCCCGCCTGGAGAGCTTGGGCTATGGCTTGCGAGCCGAGCACGGGCCCATCGGACGCGCTGTACTGCGCTCCACTCAGAGAAGGCTCGGCTGGCCGCTGCTCTTGCACTTGCACTTGGGCGTGCATCACGTACTTGACGTAGTCGTCGTCGATGCTGGCCATCATCTGGCCGAACATCTCATAACCGTCTCGCTGCCACTCCACGAGCGGGTCCCGTTGGGCAGCGGCACGCAGGTTGATCCCTTCGCGCAGGTAGTCCATGTCCGCCAGGTGCTCGCGCCAGCGCTGGTCGATCAGCTGCAGCATGATCTCGCGCTCCATCTGGCGCATCGTGTCCTCAGGCTTGCCCTCTGGGGGAACAGGCATGTTGCGCTCGCGCTGCTCGTAGTACTCCAGGGCCTCTCCCAGGACCGATTCATAGATCGCATCCGTCGTCGGCAGGTCGCGCAGGGCATCCACGGACAGCTTGGTGGGGAAGTACACCCGGCATTCGGTCAGTAACCCGTCGAGGTCCCATTCCTCATGGAACTCATTGGGGCAGTTGGCCCGGATGATCGAGTCGATGGCAGACGTCAGGATGTCAACGGTGCGCTGGCGCAGATCCTCGCCTTCCATCACCTGCAGGCGCCGGGCATAGATGACCTTGCGCTGCTCGTTCATCACCTCGTCGTACTTGAGGGTGTCCTTGCGGATCTCGGCATTGCGAGCTTCGACGTTGTGCTGCGCCTTCTCGATGGCCCGGGTGACCATCTTGTTCTCGATCGGGACGTCTTCTGGGAAGCGCCCCATGGCCCACTGGAGCATCCCTTGGGCAAAAAGACGCATTAGGTCGTCCTCGAGCGACAAGAAGAACCGGCTCTCGCCCGGGTCGCCCTGGCGTCCAGCACGGCCTCGCAACTGGTCGTCGACACGGCGAGCTTCGTGGCGCTCTGAACCGAGGACGTACAGTCCTCCAAGCTCTCGTACCTGGTCGCCCTCCGCTTTACACTGCTCCTTGAACTTGTCCAGCAGCTCCTTGTAGCGACCAGCCCCCTCCTCCGAAGAGGGATCCAGGCCCTCCGAACGCACAGCGTCTTGTGCGAGGCCCTCGGGGTTGCCGCCCAGGAGGATATCGACGCCTCGGCCGGCCATGTTGGTCGCCACCGTTACCGAGCCCAAACGTCCGGCCTGGGCGATGATGGCCGCCTCCCGCGCATGGTGTTTGGCGTTCAGCACCTGGTGAGGGATCCCTCGCTTTTGGAACATGCGGGCGAGGACTTCGGACTTCTCTACCGACGCTGTACCGACGAGAACGGGTTGCCCGTTCCTGTTGCGCTCCTCGACGTCGTCGGCCACAGCGTTGAACTTGGCCTTCTCCGTCCGGTAGATGAGGTCAGGGAGGTCTTGGCGAGCCAGCGGCAGGTTGGTCGGGATGGGGACGACCTGGATCTTGTAGGTCGACATAAACTCGCCCGCCTCTGTTTGGGCAGTACCCGTCATACCGGCGAGCTTGTGGTACAGGCGGAAGTAGTTCTGCAAGGTCACGGTGGCCCAGGTGTGGTTCTCTTCCTTGATCTGGACGCGCTCTTTGGCCTCGACCGCCTGGTGCAAGCCATCGGACCAACGTCGCCCTTCGAGGATGCGCCCCGTGAACTCGTCGACGATCTTGACTTCGCCATCGGCGACCAGGTAGTCCTTGTCCTTCTTGTAGAGCTCCTTGGCCTGCAGCGCCTTGGTCAGCTGGTGCACGAGGTTGGCCGTACCCAGGTCGTAGAGGTTGTCGATGCCGAGCAGGCGTTCGACCTTCTCGATGCCTTCCGGGGTGGGCGCCACCGTCCGCTTCTCTTCGTCCACCTCGTAGTCGGCGTCGCGCACCAGCGTCCGGGCAACCCCCGCGAACTGGTAGTAGAGGCGAGCGGACTCGTTAGAAGGGCCGGAGATGATGAGGGGCGTGCGTGCCTCGTCGATGAGGATGGAGTCGACCTCGTCGACAATGGCGAAGTTATGGCCACGCTGGACCATGTGGTCCAGGTCCCTCGCCATGTTGTCGCGCAGGTAGTCGAAGCCGAACTCGGTGTTGGTCCCATATGTGACGTCGCAGTTGTACGCGGCCTTCTTGGCGTCCCAGTCAGGCAGATCCGGGCCCACGCGGCCGACACTCAGGCCTAAGAACCTGTGCACCCGGCCCATCCAGTCGGCATCGCGCGTCGCCAGGTAGTCGTTGACGGTGACGACATGGACCCCGTTGGATTCCAAGGCGTTCAGGTAGACCGGCAGCGTCGAGACGAGTGTCTTGCCTTCGCCGGTCTTCATCTCGGCGATCCACCCGAAGTGCAGCGCCATTCCCCCCATGAGC
>DASSZK010000082.1:0-4360 GCA_035702845.1 Acidimicrobiales bacterium | reverse complement strand
GTCTCGGCATCCCCAGACTGTAGGAGCACAACCCGGCGCCTGGCCCGGTCGGCAAAATCGGGATCCTGCTCGTAAGACGTACGTGCGGCCTGGTAAAACGCTTCCAGATCCCCAAGGGCCAATTGGTTGCCCGCGGCATCTTCGCCGAGGTCCACCAAGTGCTCCACGAGCATGCCGAAGTTCGCGCCCCAGTCGCCGATATGGTTCTCGCGCACAACCTCGTGACCGACCGCCTCCAACAGGCGCACTATGGCGTCTCCGATGATGGTCGAGCGCAGATGCCCGACATGCATCTGCTTGGCGGCGTTGGGGCCGCCGTAATCCACCACAACCCGCTGAGCAGGTGAAGCTACGGGGATCCCAAGGCCGGCGGGCCCAGGACGGGCCGCAGCCATCATGTCGGCCATTGCCTGCGCCGACACCCACATGTTCAAGAACCCCGGGCCGGCGACCTCGATCTTTTCGCACACCTCACCAAGTCCGGCCTGCGTTGCGAGGTCCGAGATCTTTGCCGCTACATCACGCGGGTTCCCCCCCACCAGGCGTGCCAGCGCCAACGCGCCGTCCGCCTGGAAGTCCGCCTTTTGTGAAGGCCTTACCGCCGGGACGGCGTCAGGGTGCACAGACCGGAACACGGGGGCCAATATTCCTTCGATCACAGCAAGTAGCCCTGGCACACCACCATCGTCGCGTCGAGCGCCACAACCCGTCCAAACGACCGGGGCGAAGTTGGAACCGGCACCCAAGGAGGCGTCACCGGAACACCCGGCGCCATCGTTCACCCAGTTCCGTCCAGCCCAGTCCCCCACTGCCAATGGCGGGCCGGTATCATCCTCGCCTGGATGTCCTTGCCTGTCCTGTCTATAGAGCACGTTGACGTCTACCGAGGAGGCACCCAGGCGTTGCGCTCCGTCGACTGGCAGGTCAGCGACAATGAGCGCTGGGTGGTGCTCGGGCCCAACGGCTGCGGCAAGACGACCCTGCTGTCGCTCATCTCGGGCTACCTGCACCCGTCCCGGGGCAGGGTCATGGTCCTCGGTGCCACACTTGGCCGCACCGACGTGCGGGCGCTCAGGCAGCGGATCGGCTTGGTCTCAGCGTCCATAGGGCACAAGGTGCCACCCCACTTGACCGCCCACGAGGTGGTCGTCTCCGGCCGGTTTGCCGCACTCGAGCCCTGGTGGCACTCGTTCAGCGCCGCCGATCACGAAAAAGCAGCGACTTTACTGGCGAATGCAGGCTTCCCTCATATCCTTGAGCGACCATTCCAGGCCCTGTCGGAAGGAGAGCGCCAGCAAGTGCTACTAGCCCGAGCCCTTATGGGCTCCCCGGATCTGGTCCTGCTCGACGAACCATGCGCGGGCTTGGACATGGGCGGGCGCGAGAGGCTACTCAAGACACTCGCCGACCTAGCGGCTAACCCGGGTGCGCCACCGACAATTATGGTCACGCACCATATCGAGGAGGTACCACAACACTTCACGCACGGGCTATTAATGCGCTCGGGCGCTGTCGAGGCGACAGGGCCACTTGAGCACGTATTTACCGCACAAAATTTGAGCGCTTGCTTCGACCTGCCGTTGCAAGTCCAGCACAGAGCGGGCCGCTGGACGACCAGGGCTCGCTCGTAAACTAGCTTGCAGGCAGAAGAGTTTCGAGCCGCTCGTTGATGTCAGAAACCGAATAAAGGTTTCTCTTCAGCGTCTCGGTCAGCCACCGCTCAACTTCGGCTCGGGCTGGGCCCTCGTCGAGGGCACCCCACAAGTCAAGGAGGTGGTCCTGCACGTCGGACGCCGGTACTGCTATGCGGTCAGCCAGCTCGGCCAGCCATGCCTCCGCCACTTCCACGGCGCTGCGGGCGGCGTCGGCCTCGACATCCTGCTGGGCCACCTCCTGCATGCTCGCATCCTTGACGTCACCGCTGGCTTCGGTCATGTGCCCATGATAGGCGCCCCCGGCCCCCAAGCAGCAGGGGGGCACGCTCAGCTGCGCTTTTGGCACCCCGGCGACCCTCTCAAGTGCACACTGCGGCGCTCCCGACGTGCTCAGCGGCGCAAAGTAGCCCCATGCCTGCCTGTCCGGACGCCTTCCCCCTGAGCTGCACTCCAGCCGCCCGGCCTCCGCAGTGCTCAAGCAAGCCTCACCAGTGCTAAGAGGAAGCGCTGGACGGGGCCGAACGAGCTGCTGAGAGCGGGTAAGCCCTGCGTAGCCTCCCGGAGCCGCTGGACGCATCCCATCGTCGCCCGGAGCAACGACGATGGAGCACCCGGCGCCGATCGCGGCAGCGTAGGCCTCTTTAAGGGCGGATTAGTTCACGCTAAGCGGTTACCTAAGTGATACCCGCTGTTGTCCACAACTTCATTTCTGAAGCACCGCGCGATAACGATCCTGGTCATAACGTAATTTTGCCGAACTGCTTGACGAGTGGGTTACTCTGCCGTAACCTAAATGTCGAAAACGACACGCCAGAGCCGGGCGCGGATGTTTGGAAGGGGAACTGGTCACTCCTCGTCCCTCCAAGCCGGCATGGTGCACAATCGTCCCGTCCCGAACAATTGGGCTCGCGGGGCACGCGCAAACGTGCAGGTCACCTGCAGTATTTCGGTGTTTTCACCGGTACCCGACCGTTAGCGCGCGACCTAAGGAGACACCCAGTGGTAAGTGGTAAACCAAGCGTGCTACCGCGCGCTGCGGCTGCAGCCGTTAGGGCAACAAGAGCTGGCACGAAGTGCAAGGGCCAGCACTTCAAACAGGCAAATAGGGGCGTCCACTTCGCGCCGGCAAGCCAGGCATCGGGCCTGCTCACATGGGTCGCCCACCTTCCGTTCCGCTCTGCCTCGTACGAGACAGCCGCTGGCCGCCAGAGCAGCTCCTTCGCCTCTCCTGGGCCCGTGCAACTGCCGCTGGAGGCGGCCGCTCGCGCTGCTGCACTGCAGTCCCTGGCACGCAGGGGCTGGGCCAGGGCGGTGAGGGTCGATGGCTCCCTGCAACCTATGGCTGTTCGCCAGGCACACCCGGCGGCTCCCGGGAGACCGGTGAGCCCAGTAAGCGTAGGGGGCACGCTGAGCCCGGCTCGCGTTGGGCGCATTACCCGCCCCAGGGGCGGGACGGCTCGCCGGCGAGCGGCTCGGTTAGCGGCGGTCGTGTTGCCGATGGCTGTGACCATGACAACCGCTCCCCAGGCGTGGGCGTCCTCGCACTCAAACGGGTCTCCCCTTACGGGCGGGAGCACCGCTGCGGGTGAGACTTCTGGGGCTCATAGCGCGAGCCAGGCGGCCCAAGCAGAGACCGCCTCGGGAGCGGTCCGGTCCCCTTGGCTACGTTCGGCCCCCCAACACGCCGGTCCACTATGGTCAAGTTCCCCGCACACTGGCCCGCACACTGGCTCGCACACCGGGCTGCCCTGGTTCGCCGAAGAGCTGGCAGGGTTCCCTATGCCCTCGGCGAACAACTCGCTCCCGCAGCCGGCGTACATCCCCGGCTCAATGGCACGGTCCGAGGGCGCAACGGGCCCACGATCGCACGCAGCGGTGGAGGGCGGCGATCAGCTGACGCCCCGGGCGCACGGCGCAAGGTTGCACCACACAGCCATGGACCAGTCGGGCGCGATAGCCAACTTCGGCGATGCTCCTTTCCTGGGTGCACCAACGGGCCGCGACGTCAGTGGCATCGCAATAGCTCCCAGCAAAAAGGGGTACTGGGTGGCGACATCGGCCGGGAACGTCTTCGGCTACGGCAATGTCCACACGTATGGTGGCCCCGAAGGTCGTATAGGTGGCGCGCTGGTAACTGGCATAGCGTCGACGCCGGATGGTTCAGGGTACTGGGTGGTCACCTCGGCGGGCTCCGTTTTCACTTACGGGGACGCCAAGTTTTTCGGGTCGCTCGGTACAAGTCATCTGACGTCGCCCGTGGTCGGGATCACCTCGGCGCCACGCGGCAGAGGTTATTGGTTGGTGACTTCACAAGGCGCTGTTTACGCCTTCGGGGCGGCTAGGTTCTTCGGGCCCGATAAGCAACCGGATTTCCCGTCACCCGTGATCGGCATGGCCGTAACGGCAAATGGGACGGGCTATTGGCTGGCTACGTCAGCCGGTGACGTCTACTCATTTGGGGGAGCTCGGTTCTTCGGCTCATTGGGGGACCAAAAGACCGAGGTAAGCGCCATCGCAGCAACGCCGGACGGCCGAGGGTACTACTTGCTCACGGCTAGCGGCCATGTCCATGCCTTCGGGGCTGCGGCCGCCCTTGGATCACCCGTCCTCGCCTCTTCTTCGACTGCGGCTACCTCCCTGGCAACGACAAGCGACGGCAAGGGGTACGTAGTGGCCACTGGAGGGGGCTCCCTCGTTGCCGGTTT
>DASSZK010000021.1:0-6838 GCA_035702845.1 Acidimicrobiales bacterium | reverse complement strand
GCCGCAGAGGCTTAGCCTCAGCGCCACCAGCGTCCTGCGGAGAGGACGGGCTCGACGATGAGCGCCCTGGCCTACCGCCACCAACGAGTTCAGCGTCTGCGGCGCCTTCTGGGGCGCCGCAGTGCGCGCAAAGAGGAAGGGCGCTTCGTCTTGGAGGGAGCCAACCTCTTAGAGGAAGCGTTGGCTGCAGGTACCCAGATCGAAGCAGTTTTCGTCGACCAGGACTGGACGGCGGGTCGGTCGCCCAGCCTGAATGCGCTTGGTGGAGCCGGCGAGGGCGGTGCCGGCCTCCTCGCGCTAGAGGAGGACGGCGCATCGGCGGCCACCCCCGTGAGCCGGATCGCGTCGTTACTGGAGCGCTGTTTTGAAACTGGCGCCCGAGTGTTCGAGTTGGAAAGCGGTGTTATGGCCCGGGTGGCAGGGACTGTCTCGCCCCAGCCCCTTATGGCGGTGGTGCCGGTCCCGGCGCACGATCTGGGCTCGGTGCGCGCTGCGTCGCCGCGTCTGGTCGTGGTGTGCGTTGATGTGAGGGACCCCGGGAATGCGGGCACGGTCGTGCGTTCGGCGTGGGCGGCTGGAGTGGACGCCGTGATTTGCTGTGAAGGGACTGTCGACATGTGGAACCCCAAGGCCGTGAGGTCCTCGGCCGGCGCCGTCCTCCACGTGCCCATCGTGCAGGTGGGCTCCCCGGTCGAGGTCCTAACCGAGCTGGGTGAGTGGGGTCTTGTGCGCTGGGGCACGGCGGTGGACGCCGGCACCGATTATGCCTGCGCCGACCTGGCTCAGCCGTGCGCTCTGGTGGTCGGCAACGAGGCCGGGGGTCTTCCGGTCGACGATATGGCCGGCGTCCTCGACGGTGTCCTCAACATCCCGATGCCGGGAGGTGCCGAGTCGTTGAACGTAGGGATGGCGGCCGCTGTCATCTGCTTCGAAGCTGCTCGCCAGCGGCGACTGGGGCATGGGGGCGCGGGTTGGCCCGTGAGCTTCACCGGCCCCGGCAAGGGAGCGTCTTGACCCAGTCTCACTCTGCAGCGTCGGCCGTCGAGCTGATAGCGACCGTCAGCCACGAGTTACGCCAGCCGCTCGCGTCCATCCGTGGTTTCACCGAGATGCTCTTGGTGCATTGGCGCGATTTCGACGACTCCGACAAGCAGGCCATGCTGCGCGAGATCCTCCAGGACTCGGTACGGGCGAGCCGGCTGATGGACGACCTGCTCGAAATGAGCCGGCTCGAGGTGGGAAAGCTCCCGCTTCATATGTCCGAGTGCGACATGGCCTCCGTGCTGCACCGTTCGTTGCGCAACGTAAAGACGGCCTATCCAGACCTCGACGCCTCGGTGACCGTCGCGTTGCCTGCGGGCTCGTTGCTAAGGGCTGACCCGTTCCGGATGGAGCAGGTGGTTACCAACATCGTGGAGAACGCCTGCAAGTACGCTACCGCTGGGTCGGTTGTGATCCAGGTCGGGAAGGTGGAGGGGCCCCGTGGTGGCTGCATGGAGGTTTCAGTCAGCGACGGGGGCCCGGGGATCGCGCCAGAAGACCTGCCACATGTCACCGAGAAGTTTTACCGGGGGTCCTCGGGGACGAAGCGGGGACTGGGCCTTGGCCTGTGGATCAGCAGGTGCATCGTGGAGGCGCATGGCGGGCAGATGGAAGTGAGCTCAGGGCCGGCCGGTACGACGATGAAGTTCCTTATCCCGCTACAGCCGGTGCCCACAACTGGCAAGCTGGCAGGGTCATGAACTCTTTAGTCGACTGGAAGGCTGGCGTCGCAGAGGCTCTCGATCGGGGCCGTGACCTTGTACTGGCGGCCGCCAACTTGGCGGAACTGCGCTCGGCGGAGGGTGAGGCTTCCGGCAAGCGCAGCCCACTTGCCGCCTACAGCTCAAAGCTGCGTGAGCTCGCTGCGGACGAGCGCAAGGAGCTCGGCCGGGCGCTGCAAGAGGCGCGCGCCGAGCTGGAGGCACTCGTACGGAGCCGTCAGGCGGAGATGGAAGCGGTCGAGATGGAGGCCCGGACCGCTGCGGAGCGCCAGGATCTCACGGAGATCCCATGGTTTTTTGCGGGAACCAGCGGGGTTTTGGCTACCGAGGTGGCGCTGCCCGTCCCCCGTGGCCATCTCCACCTTGTCACCCAGGTCCGCCAGGAGCTCGAGGACATTTTTGTCTCCATGGGCTTCGAGGTGGCGGAGGGGCCCGAGGTCGAAGATGACTGGCACAACTTCGAGGCCCTGAACATGCCGCCCCACCACCCCGCGCGTGGCATGTTCGACACCTTCTACCTGAAGGCTGGGGAGCCGGAGAGCATCCTGCTGCGCACCCACACCTCGCCGGTGCAGGTGCGTCTCATGGAATCCCGCAAACCCCCCATCTATGCGGTGGCACCTGGCCGGTGCTCACGCCGCGATACCCCCGACGCCACTCACCTGCCGGTCTTTCACCAGGTGGAGGCCTTGGTGGTTGACGAGGGGATATCGATGAGCCACCTCGCCGCCACCCTTGACGCCTTCGTCGATGCATTTTTCGGCCGAGGGCGCCGGGCGCGCTTGCGTCCCAGTTTTTTCCCGTTCACCGAACCATCGGCCGAGTTCGACGTCAGCTGCTGGGTTTGTGGCGGCAGTGGTTGCCGCACGTGCTCTGGGTCCGGGTGGGTGGAGCTCGGGGGGTGTGGGATGGTCGACCCGGCCGTGTTCGAGGCTGTCGGTATCGACTCGGAGAAGTACACGGGTTTTGCTTGGGGCTTTGGCATAGACCGCCTGGCTGCTGCCCGTACGAACCTGGGCGATGTCCGGGACTTGCTCGACAACGACGTTCGTTTCCTGGTCCAGTTCTGAGGTCTGATGCGCGTACCCCTTTCGTGGTTGAAAGATTTCACCCCAGTCCAGGCGTCGCCCGAGGAGGTGGCGCACGCGCTGTCGTTCCTTGGCCTCGTGGTCGAAGGCGTAGAGCGTGCGGACAAGCCATGGGCCGGGATAATCGTGGCCCGAGTACTCGAAACGAGGCCGCACCCGTCGGCTGACCGGATCCAGCTCGTGGACGTGGACATGGGCGACGGGGAGGCCCTGCAGATATGTTGCGGGGCTTTCAACATGAAAAGTGGCGACCTCGTTCCCCTGGCGGCTCTGGGGGCGGTCATGCCCAACGGCTTGGAGATAGCGCGCCGCAAGATGCGCGGCGAATGGTCCAACGGGATGCTTTGCTCCGTTCCTGAGCTCGGCTTGGGAGAGGAAGGCCTGGAAAAGGGCATTTACGTGCTTCCAGGCGACCTGCCGGTCGGGCAACCACTTGCCGAGGCGCTCGGCGTGGGTGACGACGTCGTCTTCGACCTGGATATAGGCCCCAACCGTCCGGACTGTTTTTCGATTGCCGGGGTGGCGCGTGACCTGGCGGCCTTCTTGAACCTGCCCTTCAATTTCCCTCCCATGGGAGCGGCGGCAGTCGACCCCGCCGGCAGCGCGGCGGTAGTCGACCCCGCCGGCAGCGCGGCGTTAGTCGAGATCGCCCCCGACGCCACTGAGCTCTGCCCGCGGTTTACCGCCACTGTGATAGAGGGCGTGCGCCAAGCAGCCGTGCCTGCGTGGGTGAGCCGCCGGGTGTCGCTCGCCGGGATGCGCCCGATCAACCCGGTCGTCGATGCATCCAATTACGTCATGCTCGAGATCGGCCAGCCCAATCACCCTTACGACATGGACAAGCTCGCAGGCGGTTCGCTCCAGGTCCGTCGTGCGTACGAAGGAGAAGTGCTCGTAACCCTCGACGGAGCCGCCCGGGAGCTGTGCCCTGACGATCTCGTTATTGCCGGAGGCGACGGCGAAGCGGTGGGCCTGGCCGGGGTAATGGGTGGCGCCACTGCCGAAATTTCCCCGCTTACCAACACTGTCCTATTCGAGGCTGCAAATTTCGATGCGCTGTCGGTCGCTCGGACCGGGAAGCGCCTGGGCCTCTCCAGCGAGGCGCGGGCGCGCTTCGAAAGAGGTGTTGACATCGAGCTGGCCGGCTTGGCGGTCGAGCGGTTCGTCTCGCTCCTCGGGCCCGCGGTGAGGCGGGGCCCGACCACGGATCTCGGGCGCCAGGAGGCTCCCAAGGTGACGGCTGTGCTGCGGGCACAGAGGGCGGCGCTGCTGCTCGGGGTGCCGGTCTCGGCCAACCGTTGTGCCGAGCTGCTCACGCCGCTTGGGTTCCAATGCGAACCGGCGGGAGATGAGCGACTGGCGGTGACGATGCCGTCGTGGCGACCGGATTGCACTCGGGAGGTCGACCTCATCGAGGAGATCGCCCGCATGCACGGCTATGAAAACATCCCTCGTCAACTACCGGCACGCCCGATGGCAGCGACCTCGTTGAGCCGGGAGCAAAAGGCTCGCCGCCTGGTGCGCGACATCATCGCGGGCACAGGGGCCAACGAGGCCTGGACAACGAGCTTTTTGTCTGCCGAGGACATGGAAAAGACCGGGCTCAGCACCTCGCGCGCCCTGGAGCTGGAAAACCCCTTGGACCAGTCGCAGGGGCTGTTACGCACGTCGGTACTGCCCGGCCTGTTGCGTTCTTTGCAGTTCAACGTCGAGCGCCAAATAGGGGCAGTTCAATTGTTCGAGATCGGCAACGTCTTCCTGGCCCCGCTGCCTGGCGAGCGGGGAGCCTACCTGGCTGAGGTAGACGAGCGTGAACAGCTTGGGCTCGTGGCGATAGGTCGGGACATCGATGCACGCTGGAGTGCTCAGGCGTGGGAGGTGCTGCGCGGCGGCCTTCGTCTGCGCGCCGTACGCTTGGCTGATGAAGCCGCACCCCCTGGCACGGCAGGTATGCATCTGGACGCCTTCCATCCTGGTAGGCGTGCCGTGATCAGCGCGCAGGGCCGGCCGGTCGGCGTGGTGGGCGAACTCTCGCCCAAGGTCACCTCGGCGTACGGTTTCAGCTCACGAGTGGCGGCATTGGTCGTGGATCTCGCGCCGGTCCTTGGAGCCGTTACTGGTATGGGGGCGGCTCAGGCGGTCAGCCGCTTCCCTGCAACCGACATGGATATGGCATTCGAAGTCGACGAAGGGGTTGCAGCCGGGGACGTTGCCGGCACCGTGGAATCCTCGGCGGGGCAACTACTCACGTCACTTGCACTGTTCGACGTTTACAAGGGCCCGGGCCTAGGCGAGGGCAAGCGCAGCCTCGGGTTCCGCTTGCGCTTGAGGGCTGGCGACCGCACGCTCACCGAGGCGGAGGTGACGCGAGTCCGCGTCGCTGTTGCCGACGCAGTGTCATCAGCTCACGGTGGCGTACTGAGGGTCGGATGAGGACGCGGATCTTCGTTGGCGCCCTTCGGGCCCTGGCCGCGCCGGCGGTCCTTTTCGCCCTGGCGGGCCCGGTCAGCGCCGCCCCGGCGGACTTTGCCGGCACCGCGCTAGCAGCGGCGACAGCTGCGGGGCCCTGGCACACGGGGCCCTCGTTCCCGGGCGTCGCCGATGACCAGCCCGCACTGTTGTCGTGCGCCTCTGCCGGCTGGTGCCTTGCCGTCGATCAACAACTGCAGCAGACCTGGGTCTTGCAAGGAGGCAAATGGCGCACCGGTCCCTTCGGAGCGGCTGGCCAAGGGGTACCCACGGCTCTGTCTTGCATATCGCCTGGTACGTGTACTGGCGCCGACGCCCAGGGGGACATCCTCAGTTTTGCTCACGAGCGCTGGAGCGCCCGCCCCGGTCCCAGCCAGCAGGGTGGCGGGCCCATGAGCTGTGCCACGGCGAGGCTGTGCCTGTTCGTCAATGGAGTGGGCCAGTGGTTTACCTGGGACGGGCACCAAGCCAGCCACCCTCGGGTCGCCTATCCGGCCTTGGCGAACACTATGGGCAGTGGTATCTATGCGCTGTCGTGTGCGTCCGGGACGTCCTTTTGCGCCGCGGCCGACAGCCTCGGCGCGCTGGGGACATTTTCGGCGGGGCGCTGGGGGCCACTGTTCACGAAGGTAACGGCTCCACCCGTGTCGATCGGGTGCTACTCGGCCAAGGCGTGCGTGGCGGCCTTCCGCCCGGGGGCAGGGTCTGGGGCCAGATCCGGGACCTGGGCCACGTGGGACGGCCGTTCCTGGTCCGTGCACCCTGCCGGCACCCGCGGCTTGCCTCCCGTACCCGCAAGTACCGGTTCACTGAGCTGTTCCGCTCGGGCGTGCACCCTCCTCTACGCCAGGGGCGGCCACGCCGGTATGTACCGGTGGACGTCGGCGGGGTGGTCTCCCGCCGTCCAGCTCAAAGGAGCGGCCGCCCAGCTCGTTTCCTGCTCGGCCTCTGGGGCCTGCACCGCTGTCCGACCCGGCACTTCGCCCAAAGAGCCGGGTTCTACGTGGTGGAGCTCGTAGGGGCTCATTGTCACCGGCGAGCCCGAGAGTTAGGCTCAGGGCGTCTTTCATGCATGTACCCGCCGCACTGACCTCTTGGGGCCCCAGGTTCCCACCCCCGCGGCACCCAGGTGCCGGCCACCGGTCCTCGACCGGGCTCGTCGCCACTGTTTGCGCATTGACTGTTTGCGCATTGACTGTTTGTGTATTGGTCGCCGGTGCCTCGACAGCGACGTCCGCCTTGGCGGCGGCAACCGCGTCGCCCGGTAACAGCGTCACGGTCTCGGTAAATGCGCAGGTTTGTGCCCCCGGATGGACTGCCCCCCGGTCCGGGCTGGCAACGTTCACGGTCGTGAACGCGACGGCCGGTACTCCCTACCGGGTGCAGATCATGGGCGCCTCCGGCCCCGAGGTCTATGGGCAGCTGGACATGGTCGCCCCTGGTACGCGTGCGTCGTTCCAAGCCCTCTTGCCGCCAGGGCGCTACTCGATCGACTGTCTCTCGGCTTCGGGGCCGTCC
>DASSZK010000379.1:0-12142 GCA_035702845.1 Acidimicrobiales bacterium | reverse complement strand
CATCTGCGACGTGGTGATGAACCGGATGGAGGAGTACGACCGCCTCCTTTCCGGCCAGCCCATCCTCCAGGACCGCATGGACGGTGTAGGCGCCCTCGATGCCGCCACCGCCATCGGGCTCGGCCTCACCGGCCCGCTGCTGCGCTCCACGGGCGTGAGCTACGACGTCCGCCGCGATTTCCCCTACCTGGCTTACGAGGCGGTCGACTTCGACGTGATCGTGGGCACCTCGGGCGACTGCTGGGACCGCTTCGCCATCCGGATGCAGGAGATCCGCGAGTCGGTACGCATCGTGCGCCAGGTGGCGCAGGCCATGCCTGACGGCGACTACCGGGCGCAGGACAAAAAGATCACGCCGCCGCCCCGCAACAGGATCGACGAGTCCATGGAGGCGCTCATCCACCACTTCAAGCTCTTTACAGAGGGCTTCAGGGTGGGCCCGGGAGATGCCTACGTCCCGGTCGAGTCCGCCCGTGGAGAGCTCGGCTGCTACATAGTTTCGGACGGCACTTCACGGCCGTACCGCCTGCACGTCCGTGGCCCGTCCTTTACGAACCTGCAGGCTCTGGCTCCGATGGCCCGGGGTGGCTTCATCCCCGACGTGATCGCTTGTATCTCCAGCATCGACCCCGTCCTGGGTGACGTAGACCGTTGAGCAGCCTTGCAGAGCGTCGTTCCGATTGGTCCTCGATGCCGGTTCTAGGCAAAGATCGATAGACGTGGCCCGGCTCACCGACGACAACCTGGTGCGAGCGCGAGCGCTGATCGAGCTCTACCCGCAAAAGCGCTCGGCGCTGATCCCCCTTCTCCACCTGGTGCAGGAGCAGGATGGTTACCTGAGCCCGGAGGGCATCGAGCAGGTGGCCGAGCTGGTGGACCTTACGCCGGCCGAGGTGAGGGGCACTGCCAGCTTTTACGACATGTTCCACTTGGAGCCGATCGGCAAGTACCTGGTCGCCGTGTGCACGAACATCGCATGCTTGCTGGCCGGGTCCTACGAGCTGCTCGAGCACATGGAGCAGTCGCTCGGGACGCACCCGGGGGGCACCACGGCGGACGGGATGTTCACCCTCGAGGATGCCGAATGCCTCGCTCTTTGCGGCAACGCTCCGTGCGTGACAGTGAACTGGCGTTACTTCGGGGATGTGACCCCGGACAGCTGGGACGCCCTGGCGGAGGACCTGCGGGCAGGCAAGCTCGATGGTGAAGTTCCTTCCCACGGCACGCTGTGCCGGGTGCGAAGGACTGCCGGCATCCGCGCCGGCCTCGACGAAGGCGCGACGGAGACAACGCTGCCGCCGGCCGGACCGGCAGTCGAGCTGGCCACATCGCGGACTACTCCGGCCGTGCTCAGCACCCTGCAGCCAGGGGCCAAGGCGACCGCAGCCGGCAACGGCGTTGCAGGCGACGGCATCACAGGCAGCAACCTGACGGGCAACCCCACCACCGGCAACGGGAGCGACGCCCAATGACCAACGCGACAACCGCCGGCCCCACGGGACCGGGCGACCCCAAATCGCCACCGCGTATTGTCACCGGCCGCTTCGGCCTGGACCGTAGCTGGAGCCTCGACGCCTACCTTTCCACCGGGGGTTACGAGGGCCTGCGCAAGGCTTTGTCGATGGCACCCGCGCAGGTCCACCAGGCGACCTCGGACTCGAGCATCCTCGGGCGAGGAGGCGCAGGTTTCGACGCCGGTCGCAAGTGGGGGATGCTGCGCAAAGCCGAACCGGTCTACCTCGTGGTCAACGGGGACGAAAGCGAGCCGGCGACCTTCAAGGACCATGCGCTTATCGAGGGCGACCCCCATCAATTGATCGAGGGAGCGCTCATCTGCGCCTACGCGATCGGCGCGGCGAGGGTCTTCCTATTTGTCCGGGGGGAGATGGCGCTCGGTCTGGAGCGCTTGCAGGCGGCGCTCAACGAGGCATACGAGTACGGAGCAGTGGGGGCCAATATCTTCGGCTCCGGCTTCTCGGTTGACGTCGTGGTGCACCCGGGTGCCGGCGCCTATATATGTGGCGAGGAAACTGCGCTCCTTGAGAGCCTGGAGGGCAAGCGCGGGTACCCCCGCATCAAGCCGCCCTATTACCCGGCCGCCATTGGGCTTTACGGCGCCCCGACAGTGGTCAACAACGTCGAGACGCTTTCCAACCTGCCCTGGGTCATGCGCAACGGCAGCGAAGCCTTCTTTTCCCTTGGTGACGGCCGGTCACGGGGGACCAAGATCCTGGCTCTTTCCGGCCACGTACGCCGGCCGGGCAATTACGAGCTGGAGTTCGCCAAGGTGAGCTTTCGCGAGCTCATCTACGACCCCGCCCTCGGCGCCGGGATCCGAGAGGACCGTGGCCTGAAAGCCTTCATCCCCGGCGGGGTTTCCGCCCCTTGGTTCGGGCCCGACCACCTCGACCTGCCCCTCGCCAACGAGAAGATCGCCGAGGCCGGCTCCATGGCCGGTTCGGGTGCGGTCACGGTTTTCGACGAGGCCACCTGCGTAGTTAGAGCCGTGTGGCGCATCACACGCTTCTTCCACCGGGAGTCCTGCGGCCAGTGCACACCTTGTCGCGAGGGCGGCGGGTGGGCGGAAAAGATCATGCGCCGCATCGAAGACGGCCAGGGCCGCGAAAGCGACCTAGACCTTTTGATGGATATCTGCGACAACATCGTCCCGGGCGTCAGCTGGCCGCCGGCACAGACGACGATCTGCGTGCTGGGACCGTCGATACCGAGCTCGGTGGCGTCGGGCATCCGCATGTTCAGGGACGAGTTCTTGGCCCACATCCGTGACGGCCGCTGCCCCTTCCCTCCCGACCGGTTGCAAAGAAGCCCTGCATATGCCTGATCCCGCCGTGCCCGAAGCAAAAACTGGTGCCCCCGCCGGCCAAGCCGGCGCCACGGGCACACCCCTCACGCCTGCGGTCGCCCCTGACGCCGTGAACATCACTCTCGACGGCCGGCCGGTGCAGGCGAAAAAGGGCGAGATGCTCATAGCCGCGGCCGAGCGAGCCGGGACCTACATCCCCCGGTTCTGTTACCACCCCCGGATGAAGCCGGTGGGCATGTGCCGCATGTGCCTGGTGGACGTAAAAGGCCCGCGTGGCTACACGCTTTCTCCGGCGTGCTACATCCCGGTTTCCGAGGGAATGGACGTTGTGACCGACAGCGCCAAGGTCAAAAAGGCCCAAGATGGCGTACTCGAGTTCCTCCTCGTCAACCACCCCCTTGACTGCCCGGTCTGCGACAAGGGCGGCGAGTGCCCTCTGCAGGACCAGACGCTCGCTTACGGCCCGGGCGAGACCCGCTTCGTAGAGGAAAAGCGCCACTGGGAAAAGCCAGTCCCGCTGTCGTCGCTGATCCTGATCGACCGCGAACGCTGCATCCAGTGCGCTCGCTGCACCCGTTTCGCCGAGGAAGTAGCAGGCGATGCGGGGATCGACTTCGCCTCGCGAAGCGACAGTACCGAGGTGGCCATCTACCCGGGGGAACCGTTCGTTTCCAACTTCAGTGGCAACGTGGTGCAAATTTGCCCGGTCGGCGCCCTCCTTGCCAAGCCTTACCGTTTCCGCGCCCGCCCCTGGGACCTGGAACAGGTCGAGACCACGTGCACTATGTGCGCCGTGGGGTGCCGGGTGGCGGCTCAGTCGAGCTCGGAGCAGGTGGTCCGTTTCCTCGGGATCGACTCCGACCCGGTCAACTGGGGTTGGCTTTGCGACAAGGGGCGCTTTGGCTTTGAGGCACTGAACAGCCCCGAGCGGCTCACCTCGCCTATGGTCCGCCGGCCGGTGGCCGGTAGCGACCCGGCGGCGGGCCTCACCGAGCTCGTCGAAGTGACCTGGGCGGAAGCATTTGCCGAGATCCGCTCGCGCCTTCGGGGCGTACCCGGGGAAAACGTCGGTGTCATCGGCGGGGCGCGCCTGCCCAACGAGGACGCCTACGCCTGGGCCAAGTTCGCCCGGACCGTGCTCGGTACTGACAACGTCGATGCCCAGCTCGGAGACGGCCTTCCGGCAGAGGTGGTGGCGTCGTTGCCCCGTGCCTCCATCGACGAGATCTGCTCATCGTCGCTCATAGTCACCCTCGCCCCCGACATCAAAGAAGAACTGCCGGTTCTCTACCTGCGCCTGCGCCACGCCGTGGTGGAAAAGGGCGTGCCGCTCATAGAGCTGGCGCCCATGGCCACGGGCCTTTCTTCACGGGCCTCGCAGAGCCTTCGTTACCGGCCGGGCGAGCTGGGGTCGCTGGTGCATGCGCTCACGTCGGGCTCGACCGTGAGCGAGGACGTAGCCGGCGTGCCTGCGGGAGAAATAGAACGCGCTCGCCAAGCCATCGCGGCGGCCAGCCGGGCGGATGGTGCCGTAGGCGGCGGGGCGTTAGGCGGCGGTGGTGCAGGTGACGGGGCCCCCTCCATTGGCATAGTGCTCGGCCGGCCCTCGGTGGCCGAGACCCCTCATGGGGCGGTGGAAGCCGCGCTGGCGCTTGCTGCCATCCCGGGAACTGCCTTCTTGCCGGCGCTGCGCCGTTCCAATGTCAACGGCGCCATAGACCTCGGCCTTGCCCCTGGGCTGCTGCCGGGGCGCGTCAGCCTGCGCCAGGGCCGCGACTGGTTCGAGCAGGCTTGGGGTGCCGAGCTTCCCTCGGTCCCCGGGCTTGGGTCCGTGGGCATGCTCACCCGGGCCGCGTCCGGGCGCATGGACGTGTTGTTCCTGGTCGGTGCCGACCCGCTTTCAGACTGCCCCGACAAGGGCCTTGCCAAGCTGGGGCTGCAAAGCGCCGGCTTCGTCGTGGCCATCGACGCTTTCCTCACGGCAAGCAGCGAGCAGGCCGATGTCGTGCTGCCGGCCGCCGTCTACACCGAGCGGCGGGGCAGCTTCACCAACATCGAGGGCCGTGTCACCTGGCTCGGCCAGAAGGTGACGCCTCCTGGCACTGCCCGACCGGACTGGATGATCGTCGCAGACCTCGCCCAACGCATGGGCAAAGACCTCGGTTTTACCTCGATCGAGGAGCTGTGGGAAGAGATCGAGCGGGTTTCGCCCCTGCACGCCGGCGCTTCGCAGGCTGTGCTCGTCTCTCGCCAGGGTCGCAATGGTGTCGTGCTGCCCCTGGGTACCGGTCTTGCGTCGAGCAATGGCTCCCACGATGGAGTTGCTCCGATCGACCCCATGGCCGACCCCGGGATCGCCTCGGTGGAGCTTCACCCGGCGCCTCCGGTCTCGCTTTCGGTAGCGGGTGCCGGCGTACGGCGCGCGGACGTGGCCGAGGCCGCCCAGCATGACCGGCAGCCCCAGCATGACCAGCAGTCACTACATGACCGGCAGCCACTACATGACCAGCAAAGCGTCCCGGCTGACCATGACCGTGTGCGGGCGCCCCAGATGCTGACACTGGACAGCCTGCCTGTGCCGCTGCACCGTCCTGCGCCCCCCTCGACCAGGCCGGCAAGCACGGCCGCAACCTCAGAGATCCTGCGCCTCGTGGCCTGGCGGCCCATGTGGGACGGCGGTGTCCTGGTCCAGAAGTCGCCCTCGCTGGCCAAGCTTCACCCCTCGCTGCGCCTGGCGGTCAACCCCTCGGACCTCGCCCGGATTTCGGGTGCCGACCGCGCCCGGGTGCGAGTGAGCACGCAGAGGGGCAGTACGGTGCTCGAAGCGGTGGCCGATCCCAGGGTCGCACCGGGTTGCGCGGCCATACCGTTCAACCTGCCCGAGGGTGGTGCAGGCGCGCTCGTGGATGCCTCAGCCGACTACACCGAAGTTGTGGTGGAACCCCTGGGCGCTCCCGCATCAGGGGGCGCGGGGGCTGCTGGAGAGGAGAGGCCATGATCCTGGCCGACACTTTTTCGGGTGACCCGGCGTTCAACCACGGCCTGTCGGCGTGGGCGTGGCTGATCGTGGTGGTGAAGGTCCTGGTGGTCTTCGTCGCCCTCCAGGGCCTGGTTGTTTTCATGATCATGTTCGAGCGCAAGGTCATCGGGCGCCTGGCTAACCGGCCAGGCCCAAACCGTGCCGGCCCCAACGGTTGGTTGCAGGCCGTCGCCGACGGTTTGAAGCTCTTTGTAAAAGAGACTCTGGTCCCTTCCACTGCGGACAAGTTCGTCTACCGGCTTGCCCCGGTCATTTCTCTGGTGGCGGCGTTCGTGACCTTCGCCATCGTTCCCGTGGGCGGCGTCGAGCGGTTTGGCACCTACAGCACGCGCCTGCAGATGGCCGACCCCCCTTGGGGCATCCTGCTCATGCTCATGGCGTCGGGTATTGGCGTCTATGGCGTGATGTTGGGCGGATGGGCGTCCGGGTCGAAGTACCCCTTGATCGGTGCCGTGCGCGCCAGCGCCCAGATGGTGTCCTACGAGGCGGCTCTCGGCCTCACCGTCGCCACAGTGGTGCTGCTGACGGGGTCGCTGCACACCAGCGCCATAGTTGCCGCCCAGCACGGGGGTTTCCTCTACCACTGGAACATCTTCCGGGCGTTCGGCGCCCCGGCCGCCTTCTTCTTCATAGCCGTCACCGCCGAGATGACCCGCCCGCCGTTCGACCTCGTCGAAGCGGAGGAAGAACTCGCCGGCGGTTACAACGTCGAGTACTCCTCGGTCGGTTTCATGCTCTTTTACTTCGCCGAGTACGTCGCCGTGATCACCAACTCGGCCATATTCGTCACCCTGTTCCTCGGAGGGCCCGACGGCCCCCACATTGCCGGCACCGACGTCGGGCCGCTGTGGTTCGCGTTGAAGTTGCTCGTCATGTTGTACATCTACGTGTGGATGCGAGCCACGCTGCCTCGGCTCCGGTACGACCAGTTGATGGACCTCGGCTGGAAGAGGTTGATCCCTGGCTCGCTGGCCCTGTTGCTCATTGTGGCCGGCGCGCGGATCAGCTGGCGTTGGGGCCTCGCCGCCCTGGCGGGCAGCATCCTGGCGTTCGTGCTCCTGGCCCAGGCCATAGATGTGGGCCGAGCCCAGCAGGAAGGTGAAGGCATGCTCTCGGAACTGGACGCGCCATGAGCCTCATCACGAACAACAAGTTCGTCAACTTCTTCAAAGGCTTTGCCGTAACCGGCAAGCAGCCGGCCAAGCCCATGATCACGGTGCAGTACCCCGAGTTCAAGCGGCCAAAGCCGGAACGGTCGCACGGGCGCCATGTCCTCAACCGTTACGAGGACGGGATGGAGAAGTGCATCGGTTGCGAGCTGTGCGCCGGAGTGTGCCCGGCCCGGTGCATCTTTGTCCGGGGGGCAGACAACCCGCCCGACAACCCGGTGTCGCCGGGCGAACGCTACGGGTTCGTCTACGAGATCAACTACTTGCGCTGCATCCACTGCGACATGTGCGTGGAAGCGTGCCCGACCGAGGCCATCACCGAGTCAAAGCTCTTCGAGTTCTCCTTCACCAACCGCGAGGACGCCATATACACCAAGTCCGAGCTGGTCGTCGACGACGCGGGCAAACCCAAGGTGATGCCCTGGGAGGACTGGAAGCCGGGCGACGACAAGAACACCTCCGCATGGGTGCGGGCCACGGCGCCTTCGGGCCGGGCCGACCTCGAGGGTGTGCCTTTGTGGTCGGGCGAGCTCGGTTACGGCGTGCGCCCCGCCCAGGCAGGGCAGTCGGACGCAGCGTCTCCGGAGTATTCCGCCGACTTTGACATCTCGATGCGCGACGCCGAATCGGCGGAGCTGCGCGGCGCGGGTGTCTCCGCCGAACGCAACGTCCGGCCCGGGGGCCCCTCGTGACCCTGGCCGCGACACAGCTGGCAATCGCATCGGCGTGGGCTGTCTACATCGCCGGTGCGCTGTTCATCCTTGGCGGCGCAGGCGCCGTCGTGTTGCTGCGCAACCCTGTACATTGCGCGCTTGGCCTGGTGACCACCATTTTCGGGGTGGCGTTGGAGTTCATCAACGAACGGGCCGACTTCTTGGCCGCCGTGCAGGTCATCGTGTACGCCGGCGCCATCGTCATCTTGTTCTTGTTCGTGATCATGCTCCTGGGGGTGGACCGTAAAGAGCCGCGCACACCCGCGGTGATGAAGGCCCTGGCACCAGCGGGCATCGTGGCCGGCCTGGTTGCTTTTGCCGAACTGCTGGTCCTCGCACGAGTGCACTTCTGGGCGACGGGCGGTCCCTCCCAGACCATGGCCATGAACGGCCCCGGGGAAAACATCCAAAAACTGGGCCAGACCATCTTCACCGGCTACCTTCTCCCATTCGAAATGACTTCCGCGCTGCTCGTGATCGCCGTCGTGGCCGCCGTGGTCCTGGTGCGGCGCAGCGCGCAGCCCGCCGGCGGCGAGCCCGCCCGGCGTCCCGGGGCGCCCCGATGACCGTCCCCGGCGCCTGGTACCTGGTCCTGGCCGCCTGCCTGTTCGGCATAGGCGCCACTGGGTTGCTGGTGAGGCGCAACATCCTCGTCATGTACATGTGCGTGGAGCTCATGCTCAACGCGGTCAACTTGACCTTCGTTACCTTTTCCCGGATGCTGAACGACATCGGAGGCCAGGATGCAGTGTTCTTCGTCCTGGTCGTGGCGGCAGCGGAGGTCGTAGTCGGCCTCGGCATCATCGTTGCTATATACCGACGGCGTTCCGGCGTCACCGCCGACGACGTAAGCGCCCTGAAAGGCTGAGCCCTCATGGTCAACGCCGCCTACGCCATACTCGCCCTGCCCCTCATCGGGTTCGCTATCAACCTGGTCTTTGGCCGCAGGTTGGGTGAGCCCGTCGCCGGGTGGGTCGGGACGCTCGCCGCTGCAGGCTCCTTCGTGGCCACGCTCATCACCTGGGTCACGATGCTCGGGCGCCCGAGCGGGGCCCGCTTCGCGGACCTCAACATCTTCACCTGGTTCCCGGTGGCCGGCCTGCACGCCAACTTTGCCGTGCTGGTCGACCCGCTGTCGCTGACAATGGCGCTGTTCGTAACCGGCGTGTCGAGTGCCATCCACCTGTACTCGATCGGTTACATGCACAAGGACCCGGGTTTTGACCGGTTCTTCATCTACCTGAACCTGTTCTTGTTCTCCATGGTGGTGCTGGTCCTGGCGGACAACTTCCTGTTCTCCTTCCTTGGTTGGGAAGGCGTGGGCTTCTGCTCCTACGGGCTGGTGGGTTTCTGGTTCCAGCGGGACACCGCGGCGGTGGCGGCCAAGAAAGCGTTCGTGACCAACCGCGTCGGCGACATCGGCTTCTTGCTGGCCATGCTCTTCATGTTCGCCCACTTCGGTTCGGTCAACTACTCCGCCGTGCTCGGCACGGTCCTGCACGGCCACGCCACCGGGATCCTGGCCGCGCACACGGGCGCCATAGCAGGCACCACCGCCACGGCGATCACGTTGCTGTTGTTCCTCGGCGCCGTCGGCAAGTCGGCGCAGATCCCCCTTTACATCTGGTTGCCCGACGCCATGGAGGGCCCCACTCCCATCTCGGCTCTGATCCACGCCGCCACCATGGTCACGGCCGGCGTGTACCTCATGGCCCGGTCCGCCCCGCTCCTGCACTACGCCCACGCCACTTCGTGGGTGATCGCCTGCGTGGGCGCTGCCACCGCCCTGCTGGCAGCCACCATCGCCTGCGCCCAGAACGACATCAAAAAGGCGCTTGCCTACTCGACGGTGTCGCAGTTGGGGTACATGTTCCTCGCCATTGGCGCCGGGGACTACGTGGACGGCCTTTTCCACATGCTGACCCACGCCTTTTTCAAGGCGCTGCTGTTCCTCTCCGCCGGTGCCATCATCCACGCCATGGCAGACCGCCAGGACATGAAGGACATGGGCGGGCTCCGCCGGTACCTGCCGCTAACCTCGGTCGCTTTCGGGGTGGGATGGCTTGCCATTTCGGGCATCCCGCCCTTTGCCGGTTTCTGGTCCAAGGACGCCGTCTTGGCCTCGGCGTGGCAAATGAACAAAGGCCTGTGGGTGGTCGGCCTCGTTACCGCCGGGCTGACGGCGTACTACATGAGCCGCCAGTTCGCCCTGGTCTTCCTCGGCGAAGCGAGGTGGCAGGATTCCCGGCCGGGCGCCGCCGCTCATGGCAGTGCCTCGGCTGCCGGCACCCAAGGCCCCAGCACTGAAGGCCCCAGCACTCAAGGCCATAGCGGGAACTGGGCGGCGGGCCAGGACACGGCACAGGCCAATGCCGCCACCGAGAACCCGGCGCACGACACCGGCGAGGGCGCCTTGAGCACCGCCGGCCTACCTGCGCCGTCGCACGGCGACCCACACCCCAAGGACCCGGTGTGGACCATGGCCCTGCCATTGGTCCTGCTCGCCATCGCTGCCGTCCTCGGCGGGGGGATCAACTTCCCGGCCTGGCATATGGACTTCCTCTCCAGCTTCTTGAAGCCGCTCTTCCCAACGGCCACGATCATCTCCATAAGCACCTCGACCAAGTGGTTGCTGTCCATAGTCACCACCCTGGTGGCGCTGACCGGTCTCGGGCTGGGCCTGCGCACCTGGGTCACGGCCCTGCACCCCAGGCTCGAGCCCGCATTCCTACGCCGCGCCTGGTACGTCGACGACGCAGTGGCCGCCACAGTCTCCGGCCCTGTCAGCGCCGGCGCCCGTGCCCTGGCATTCGTGGTCGACAGCCGGATCGTGGACGGGGTGGTCAACGGGACGGCGGGGTTCCTCGGCCTTTCAGGCCGCGTCGTGCGGCGGGTACAGAACGGTTACATCCGCAGCTATGCGCTGGGTATCGGCACGGGCCTGATAGCCGTCCTGGCCTACTTGACCTTCCGGACCGGTGGATAACCCAATGGGCTTCCCGATACTCGACGTCATCATCGCTCTGCCCCTGGCCGGTGCGCTGCTCATGGCAGTGCTGCCGGAGGGCGCTCCCGCAGCCACCAAGAACCTCGCCATCGGCATAGGCATCCTCGAGCTCGCATTTGCTCTGTGGATGGCAATCGCCTTCAAGACAGGCAACGCCAACGCCGGTTTCCAGTTCACGAGCCACCAGTCCTGGATCGGGCCGCTCGGGATCGCCTGGGACGTCGGCGTCGATGGGATCTCGGTCTTCCTGGTCGCTGTCACCGCCCTGTTGTTCCCGGTGGCCATGGCCAGCCCCAGGGTCGAGCGCAGGAGCGCGCGTGCCTATTTCGGCTGGATGCTCATGCTCGAGTCGGCATGTATGGCGACGTTCCTGTCGACCGACGCCTTCTTGTTCTTTGTGGCCTTCGAAGTGACGCTGGTCCCGGGTTACTTCCTCATCGTCAATGGGGACGGCCCACGCCGGGGCTATGCCGCGAGCAAGTTCTTCCTCTATACCTTTGCCGGCTCCGCCTTTTTGTTCGTCGGGATCCTGGCTACTTACCTGCTGATCACGGCCCATGGCGGCGGTGCCGGGGGTTTCAGCCTCATAAACCTGGCCCGGGGGGCAGCGAAGCTACCTCTGAGCGACCAAGAGCTCCTACTCGGGTCCTTTGGGCTCGCCTTCGCCGTCAAGATGCCGCTGGTGCCGTTCCATACCTGGATGCCCGACGCCTACAGCCAGGCTCCGACCGGCGGCTCCATGGTGCTGGCCGGGATCCTTTTCAAGCTGGGCGCTTACGGCATCCTTCGCTGGGGCATCTTCCTGTTCCCCCGAGCCGCAGTGGACCTCGCACCTGTCGCGCTGACCCTCGCCGCCATCGGGATCATCTGGGGCTCGGTGGTAGCCGCCATGCAAAAGGACCTGAAACGCCTGGTCGCTTACGGCACGGTGGCCGGAGTCGGCTTCATCGTCATAGGGCTTTTCGGTTTCACCGTGCAGGGGATCACGGGGGGGATCGTGGAGATGGTCAACCACGGCCTGTCGACCGGAGCGCTGTTCCTCGTCGTGGGGATGGTCTGGGAGCGCCGGCGCACCTTTGATTTCAAGCAGCTCGGAGGCCTGCAGAGCGTGGCCCCGGTTCTCGGGTGGGTGTTCATCGTTGTGATCATGAGCGATATCGGGCTCCCCGGTCTCAACGGGTTCATCGGAGAGTTCCTCGTGCTCGTGGGTACCTTCCTCACCCATCGTTGGTGGGCGGTGGTGGCCACCAGCGGTGTGGTGCTCGGTGCCATCTACCTGCTTTGGGCCTACCAGAGGGTCTTCCACGGTCCTGCTCAGGCCATAAATGCCGGGATCAAGGACATGAGCTGGGCCGAGCGCGCTGCCGTGGCGCCGCTACTGGCCGGCAT
>DASSZK010000267.1:0-8503 GCA_035702845.1 Acidimicrobiales bacterium | reverse complement strand
GGACCAGCTGATGGTGGTCTGTCGGGCCCCCCTCAAGGCCCAGTGGGCGCCAGTGGCAGGCCGAGGGGACACCACATCGGTGATCCAGGCCCCTGCGGTCCCCCCCGAGGAGTCGGTGACGCTCACCCAGGTTCGCATCAGGCCTGAGGACCACAGCGCCGGGCGCAGGACCAGGCCAGTGCCGACGATCTTTACATCGAGAGCCTTCCCGGTGCGCACGGAGACGCTCAGGCGGTCGGCGTCCCAGTCGTGTGCCTTCAGGGGCAGGTAAAGGGCGCTCCCCGCTGTTTGGGAAACGTGAGCCGGGGAGACCGTAGGCGCGGCGTTGGGCACTATGACTGTGACGGTGCTCGAGGCCTGTCGGCCGAGGGAGTCGATCAAGCGGTAAGCAAACGTAACCGAACCTGTGAAGGCGGTGGGCGGCGAATAAAGGGCCCGGTCGCCCGAGGTCCATGCTCGCCCGTCCGACGGTGTGCCGAGCCCTGCCAACCTGATGCCGTCCTGCCCGGAGGAGATCACCTGGACAGGTACCGTCTGGGGCCTGCCGTCAGCCGGTTGGGCGGTGACGACCAAGGGCCGGGCACCGACAACAGTGACGGTGGCCGTAGCCGATCTGTTATCGGCGGTCTGGACGGCTTTTACCGTGCAGGAGCCGGCCCGGGGCAGGTACAGGGACGCACGGCTCGTCCAGCACTGTGAGGTGCTGGCGGCGCTGACCTGGTAAGTGAAGGTTGCGCCCACCGACCCATGGGCGTCCAATTTGACCGGCGCCGCGCCGTCGAGGGCGTGAGAAGGCAAAGAGAACTGGATGTCACGAGCCGGCGAAGCCACAACTTTGAAACTGGAACGTGCCGACGCGGGCAGCCAGCGCTGGTTACCGGCCTGGGTGGCCAGCACCGTACATGTGCCAGAGCTCTGCACCCTCACTGCTCCCGTGGCACCCGCATGGCACACCTCGGGGGTGAGGCTCTCGTAGGTGATGGCCAAACCTGAGCTGGCGCTAGCCAAGGCGTGGGCCCCTGTACCCGGTGCCCCTTGGACGCCCGTGCCCACCGCGGCGCTTGTGCCCGCCGCGACGCTCGTCCCCACGGTGATGACCTGGGGTTCACGGGCGACCGCGAAGGTCACTTGTGCCTGGGCGGCGGCGGAGTACAAGCCGCCGCCACCTTGGCTGACATCGACGGTGCAGGTGCCCCCTGCCAGCAATGTCAGTTGGCCGTCGGCCCGGGTCGAGCACACGCTGGGAGTGACCGAGGTGTAGATGGGGGTCAGACCTGAAGTTGCCGAAGCGCCGAGGGAGGGGCTGGCCCCAGCCGTAGCTGCCTCCGGCGGCGCGCTGACCGTGATCGCTTGGCTGATCGGTTTGATCTGGAAGGTGTCGGTTTGGGTGGCGGCCGCGTCGTACTGGCTGTTCCCGCCCTGGCTGAGCGTCACCGAGCAAGTGCCGGCGACCAAGAAGGTCACCGTGCCAGATGAAGAAACAGAGCAGGTGCCGGGCGTCTGGCTCGAGTAGGCGACCGGCAGGCCAGAGGTGGCCGAACCGGCCAGGTCGACAGCGCCCGCGGAGCCCGAGATGGAAGCCGGCGGAGGCGTTGCCAGCACCTGCTGGGGTTGGGCTTGCTGGGGCTGGGCTTGCTGGGGTTGGGCCAGGATGCTGAAAGATGCGGTTGCCGAAGCCGGGTTGTAGACGGTGCCGCCGGCCTGGGAGGCGGTGATGTCACAAGTGCCGGCGCTAACGCCGGTAACTGTGGCATTTTGCACGGTGCAGACCGAAGGAGACGTGCTCGTGTAGGTGACGGGCAACCCCGAACTGGCCGACGCTGTCAAAAGCGTCGTGGCCCCCGTGTAGATGCCGGCCGGGACCGGGAACGTCACGGTCTGAGCGGTGCCCAAGACCTGGACCGTCTGCGTGACGGGTGCCGCGGCCGCCCAATAACTGTTGCCGGCCTGCGTTTCTAAGACCGAGCACGTGCCGGCGGAGGTTCCTGTCAAGGTGCCTGCCGCTGCGTCAATGGAGCAGGTGCTCGGAGTCTCGGAGGTGTAGGTGACTGCCAAGCTGGACGCGGCGATGGACGTGAGTGCCTCGGTGCTGCCCACCGCCTCGTCCGAGAGGGTGCCCGCCGTGATGGCCTGTGGAGCGCCGGCGATGGTCAGGGACCGGTCTACAGGGGTGGCCGCCGACCAAGAACCGTCCCCGGGCTGGGACGCCTCGACCGTGCACGTGCCTATAGCCAGGGCGGAAAGCTGGTCCGTACCGGATCCCAGCGAACAAGTGCTCGACGTCAGGACGCTGAAAGCGACGTTGAGCCCCGAGGTGGCGGTGGCCGTCAAGTTGACCTGGCCTCCTGCCACCATCCCGCTGAGGGAGGCGAAGCTGATCGTCTGTGCGGAGGGGATGACGGCGGCTGCAGTGACGCTAAAGCTGACGGTCACGGTGGACGCCGGTGCATAAGTGCCGTTGCCGGGTTGGTCGACATCGATCTGGCACGTGCCGGCGGCGACCAGCGTTACGCTGCCGGTCTGGTCCACCGTGCAGATCGACGTGTTGACGCTGGAGAAAACCACCGTCAAGCCCGAGCTGGCGGAAGCCGTTACGTTGGCGGTCCCTTGGCTAATGCTCACGTTGCCCGGACCGCTGGCAGTGATCGTCTGCACGGTCTCGTTCGTCAAATTGACGTCGACGGTGCCCTGCGCCGTGCCTCCCCTGCCGTCGGAAACGGTATAGGTAAAGCTGTCCGAGCTCCCTGAACCAGGGGGCGTATAGGTAACGGTCCCACCGGCCAGGCTCACATTGGCGCCGCTGACCGAGGTCACAGTCAGGGGGTCGCCATCGACATCGCTTGCCCAATTGGTCACTGGAATGGTCACCGAGCCACCGGACAGGCTGACAGTGGTCGTGCCCAGCACCGTGGTAGGAGGAGTGTCCACGTTCACCGTTGTCGTTGCCGCGGTCGACGAGCTGCTCGTGGTACCGATAAGGGTGCTTCCCAGGACGGCCTGGACCGACGTGGTCTGGTTCCCGGGCGTGGCCCCGTAGGTCAGGGAGAATTGCAAGCTGGCCGAAGTAGAAGAGGCGGAGGTGGCCGGGAGGGTGAAGGGCCCGGTGAACACCAGGTCGCCGGAAGAGTTGGTGGAGGGGTCGGGGATGTTCGACCCGTTGAACGTGGCGCTCCCGGACGTAAAGCCGGCCGAGCTCGGAGGCTTCACCAAAAAGCCGTCCACGGATGCCCCAGGGGGACCGGACAGGGTTGCGGTGTAGCCGACGGTACCCCCGGTGGTGCCCAGTTTCGAAGGCGACGAGGAAATGGCGACCGACATGGTGTTGGAGATGGCGCCAATAGGTGGGATGGTGGACGGATAGCTGCTGGTGTGCTTGATTTGGGTTCCCGAGGCGATCTCTTCTTCAGGTTGTACCGAGGTGCTGCTTGCCGTCGGCCCGACAGCCTGGAACGTATAAGTCGCCGTGTAGTTCCGGCTGGCGGAACCGATATTCGCAAGGCGCAGGATGTTGTTGTAGGTCTGGGCCGCCGCTACACCATCGGGGGAAATGTTCAACGTCGTGCTCTCGAGCCGCAAGTCATTGGCAGGCCAGGTGGTCATGGCGGCCGGGCTCATCCAGAAAGACCCAGGGTCATTGGACAGACCGGAGCCGATAGTCCCTGTGGAACCCACCACTGTGATCGTGAAGGCGGAACCGAGTGTGGGCGCCGACTGGTCGATACTGATGCTGGTGATCTTGTTGGCATTGGCACCCAACGCCCCTTGCACCGAGGCATAACCATCGTTCAGAGTGCACAGGGCGCTGGAGTCGGCTAGAGCAGGGTTGTGATCGAAGACGGTGACCACGTAGGTCTGGGAACTATTCGACTGGGCACTGGCGGACAAGAACCAGAACAAAGGGGTCGATGCGCCATTGGCCAACGAGGCGATCTGCTCTGAAGCCGGCTGGTTCCCGGCCAGCGACAGCACGCTCCCGGTGTTGAAATTGGCGATCTGGACCCAAATATCGCTCATGGCGTATCCGGTGTTGTTGGTTACCGAATAGCCGGTGTAGCCGCCGGTGAAGGCGGGTGTGGATGAGGCGTCGATGTAGAAGTTCGGGCCTCCGAGATTGGTCAGGCCTATACCAACGCTGGCGCAGGTCGGGGTGAGGGCGGATGCCGGGCCAGCCGATATGGCGGCGGCAACGCCTGCAGCTACGGGCGGCAGCGTGCTCAAGGCGAGGGCGGCGGCAACGAGCTTGACCCCTCTGGGCTGGCGCGACCTGCTCCCGTTTGCAAAGCGGGCGGGGCGGAGGGCCATCGTCTCATGCCTTTCGGTCGAACGGCGCCCCGGGCGGAGGGGTGCCTATGCGTCTTTCGGCCGTTCTGGAGCCCTCCTGACTCAAATATGGCGGTTACCACGGAGCGCGCGATTCGTCTTCGGTGATCGGCTCCTCTGTGCCTTTGGCCCGCTAATGCCTTGGTTCCGGGTTTCTTTGTTCGCATCCCGGGTTGAGCGCCTCTTCCACGGTGCGCCCAGGGCATATTGGACGATGCGGTCCAATCAACGAGAAGACGGGAAGTGGACAAAGCGGTAAGCGGCAGCCTCCCGGAGGCGATCTGCCCTGGTGTAGTAAACCCCTGCCTCCCGCTGCCGACCAGAACTTGGTGGCTGACGACCTTTCGCTCGACGAGGTCCGCCGCCTGCGGTTCCTGGTGGAGACGCAGGGGCTGATCAATGCTGCCTCTTTGGACGTCGACCGGGTGATGCGGGTCGTGACCGCGAGGGCCCAGTCGATAACAGGGGCCGACGCTGCCGTGGTCGAGTTGGCCGAGGGCGAGGACATGGTGTACCGGGCCGCCTCCGCAACGGCGGCTGCCAACGTCGGCCTCCGCTTGAAGACGGCCTCCAGCCTGTCGGGGCCCGGTTGGGGTGCTAAAGGTCTTGTGCGCCCAGCCACGGCGTTTCGGCGACGAGGAAGTGGCGACGCTGCAAGAGATGGCGAACTTCATCGCAACTGCGTTGGCTAATGCCGCCACCTACGGCGACGCCGCCCACCAGGCCCTACACGACCGCTTGACCGGGCTACCCAACCGCGCACTGCTCATGGACAGGGTGGACCAGGCGATGGCCAAGGCTCGGCGCCACCGGACCGGGCTGGCGCTTTTGTTCATCGACCTCGACAATTTCAAGACGGTCAACGATGTGCACGGGCACCTGGCGGGGGACCAGTTGCTAAAGGGCGTCGCCGCCGAGCTCGGGCGCCAGTTGCGCGAAACCGACACATTGGCGCGCCTGGGCGGAGACGAGTTCGTCCTGTTGTGCGAGGGGCTAAGCCGCGACGCCATGGCTGCGGTCCGTGAGCGCGTACTTGGCGCCGTGTTGCGCGCCGTCGATGCGTCGCCTGCGTTCGCCGGCGTTGCCGCCAGCGTCGGCGCCTGGTGGAGCGACGGCCAAGAGCCAGGGGCCGACGAGGTCCTGTCGCGGGCGGACGCGGAAATGTACAGGGTCAAGCGCGAGCAAAAAGGTCGCCCCGGTCCTGTGCGGCCCTGATTGTCGTCCCTTTGAAACCGGGTGCGGGGCCGGGGCGCGCCGGTTGGGGCACATCACGCCGGCAAGCCGAGTAAGTATGATCTTGCCAGCATGCCAACACGCAGGACCGCTTGGTAATGGCACGGTACGCCCGGTGGGCGCTGGTACCCTTATTCCTGGCCGTTTCGGCAATACCCGCGCTTGGTTGCGGCCGAGGGCCCGCGCCTGGGGGCGACTCCATTGCCCCGGAGGCCGGTCTCACGGCGAGCGGCCGATTGCTGTTTGAATTCGAATCGCTATTGAGGCATCGCTACGGCAGAGACACGATCTTCATGACACCGACCAGTGCCAATGTAGAAGTATGCGCCTTATCGCCCTGCGGCCCGGCGGATAAAAGCTATTCCTTTTTTTATACGTTCGAAGGGCGGCCACAATCCAACCTTGCCCTGGGTTCTCGCCTGCCGGCCCATGCTTTCTTTGGCAACCTTGCCGTACCGGTGCTACTCGATCGCGAACCCGTACGGTGTGGACGTGCTCCGGACGACTTCCTCGTCCGCTATGCGGATGCCATAAGTTTCAGCTTGGCATGCCAGAGCGCACAGGTGGCGCCTGGGTTGTAGCAGTTTTGCCACGCGTTGTGACAGGCGCCCCACCGCTTGGCTTGCCATCTATGCCAACGAATGGGCTCCCGCTCGGTGTTGCGGTTTGGCGACGCCTGAGCCTCCCGTGCGTGGCATCATTGACGGGTGGAGATCGAAGAAAAAAAGGACCTGGGCGAACCGCTCGGTGGCGGCAACATGAACACAGTCCGGCGCGACGGCGCCACCGTGGTCCGCAATGCGGGGGCCTGGACGCCCACCGTCCATCGCTTCCTCGACTTCCTGCACCGCGCCGGCCTCGACTGGGCGCCCCGGCCGATGGGCTTTGATCTGGACGCCAATGAGGCGCCGCGCCACGAACGGCTGAGCTACATAGAAGGTGAGGTCCCTGCCTACCCGCTCCCGGACTGGGTATGGGCGGATGATGTGCTGTGCGATGGGGCGAGACGCCTACGCCAGCTTCATGATGCCAGCGTCGGCTTTTCCCCTGACGGCGCGGTATGGCAGGCGCCAACGAAGGTACCGGCAGAGGTCGTATGCCACAACGACTTCTCGCCGCATAACCTGGTGTTCCGGCAGCGACGGGTCGTGGGGGTCATCGACTTCGATTTTTGCTCGCCTGGCCCGCGCATCTGGGACATAGCCTATTTCGCGACGCGCATCGTGCCCCTAACGGCAAGCACATCTGCGGGGGCGCCAGGCATGGAACAAGCGCGCTACAGGGTTTCGCTCCTCTTGGAGAGCTACGGTGACATCGGCCTCACATTCGAGGACGTGGTGCGCCTTGCCATCGTCCGGCTCCACGATCTGGCCGAGTTTTCCCGAGCTAAAGCGCAGGAGTTGCATAAACCTGAACTACTCGATGACGCGGCCAACTATGACCGAGATGGCTGTTTTCTCCGGGACATGGCGTCCAGTCGAAATGTCTAACCAACTGAACGCACCGCGGCCGGAGCGCCGCGGTGCGTTCACCCCGAGATCTCAAGCCGACGCGTTGTTCACGACGTCGTCGTGGGCCACTCGGACCTCCTTTGTTGCGAGGTTCCTATCTCGTCGTGGTGGTTAGGACCTTGCTAAGGGGCTGTTCGCACTTCTGCAGCGACCACCTCTGCTGTCGGGATGACCACTTGGTCCAGCCACATGGCTTCATCAACGGTCTGGAAGTTCCCGTCGGTTACCTTGTCGCCACCGACCCAGAAGTCAATGTCGCCCTTCAGGCACTCCAAACCGTTGCCGTCGTAGAAGCACCTCGTCCCTCCCAGTAGCGATGGGTAGTAGGCATACTGCTCCGGGTACTTGTGCGCCGTGCTCTTCTGTTGTTGCCAAGACATGTTCCAAATCTGGGGCGTCCCCGAGTCAGCGCCCTGAACGGAGACATCAACCCAGGACACCGTGTTGCCGTACCCTGCCGGTTCGAACGTGGTATTGAGGTTGTACTCGCAGTCCGTTGGCCGGGGCGTCTTCTTACCGCTCCCCATGATCTCGGCCCGGGTGCCGACAGGTGCGCCATGGAGGCTCACTATGGCGGGGAACAGGTGATGCAGTTGCGAGCCGTTGAGGAGCGGGCAGGCGCTGGGCCATCCAGCGAAACTCTTGCTGAGGCTGAAGACGAACGGCCCCAGCTTCTTGGTCGTCTTCACTGCGGCCTGGTTCACGTCGTTGATGTTGGGACGGGGCATTGACAACTTCGACCCTGAAGTCACGCTGTAGCCGAAAATGTAGCTTGTCGCCGGACCGACAGGGAGAGATGCTGGGCCCGTCTTGGCTGCCGCTTAGGCTGCTTGCTGTGAGAGCGGCCCCACGGCAAGTGCGCAGAGTGCCGCGGCGCCTACGGCACCCAGCTTTGTTATTGAGGTGGCCATATATCTATTGTAGCAACACACGTTACCAACGTTTGTCTTGTAAATGCTGTAAGGTCGCCAAGGGTGGGCGAGGTCTTTCGGTTGCAACCTCCGGTTGATGCTGCGCAGCCGTTGTCCTAAAAAGAGGATTGCCCGACCCATGCTTGTTTTTGAAGCAGCCGTCGACAACATCGAGCGGCTTGTGCAAAATTGAGGCGCCGGTGCTGCGGTCACAGACCCTGGGGTCTGCTCTCTATCTTCGTTGGATGTAGTGGAGCCGGGCTTAAGCTGACCCAACCGCCCTGGTGGTAGTCCGCCGTCGTGAGCCCGGCCTCCGCGTGCACGGACCGCCGGGTTCCTTATCGGTGCAACTGTCTCTTAGCCGGCCGCAACGGGGCCACCCAAAGCTGGGGTTCCCCCGGTTGAGTTGTCACTCAAGTTATGCCGCTTGTGCAGCCTGCCAGTAATTATTATCGTACTCGAAAGGGGTCATATAGTCAAGTGTAGAATGGAGCCGCGTCCGGTTATAGTAGACCTCGAGGTACTCGA
>DASSZK010000044.1:0-6926 GCA_035702845.1 Acidimicrobiales bacterium | reverse complement strand
GGGAGCAGGGCATTGCGCACGGCGTAGCTGAGGGCGACGGTGCGGCCCCGCAGGCCCTTGGCTTTGGCGAAGCGGATGTAGTCGTCGCTCAGCGTGGCGACGGTGGTGTTGCGCATCAGGATGATCCCGCCGCCTGCGATCACCAAGACAAGGCAAAACGCGGGCATGGCAGCGTGGTTGAGGATCTGGACGAAGCCGTTCCAGGAGAGCAACTGCCCGCTGAAGGTCCCGTTCACAGGGAACAGCCGCCACTTGTAGCCCACGTAGTAGAGGACGAACTGGCCGAACCAAAAGACCGGAGCCGACGCGAACAGCACCCCGACCGGGACCATGATGCTGTCAAACGCTCCTCCTCGCTTCCAGGCGGCGACTGCGCCAACCAGAGCGCCGAGGAACAAGCCGATGACAGTGGCCATGCCCACCAAGCCCACGGTCCACCAGATGCTCTGGGAGATAAGAGTGCTGACCCGCTCGGGGTACTGCGAGAGCGAGTAGCCGAGGTTGCCCGAGAACGTGTTCCCCAGGTAGTCGAAGTACTGGGTCAGGAGCGGCTTATGGTTGTGCAGCCCCAGTTCCTGGACGATGGCCTGCAGGGCGTTCGGGTTCACACCCTTGAACTGGACCGCCAGCGCCTCGATGGGGTTGCCCGGCATCAGCCGGGGTAGTGCGAAGTTGATGGTTAAGGCAGCCCATGCTGTTAGGAGCAGCAGCAGGAACCGCCTGACGATGTACCGCAATAGAGCTACCTTTCGTGACCTTTCCGGGCATCCCTGGGCAGGCAGGGGGCCCACCGTTGCCGGTGGGCCCCCAATTGCCTTAACTCACATTGTGTATCTTCGGCAGGAACGAGCCCCTACTTCAAGTGGACGTTGAGATAAACCTGCTCAGCGCCGCCCTGGAAGTTGTCCGGGGCCTCGCCCGCGTTGTACGGGTCAGAGGCGCTCGGCCAGCCGGTGAAGTACTGGGTCGAGTAGTCGAAGAAGTTGGGACGGCCCGTGAGAGGGATCGCGGGGACGTTTGTCAACATCTGCTTCTCGACGATGGTCATGTCAGCCTTCTGCTGAGCGAGGCTGCTCGTCTCCGAGAAGTTCTTCAGAACGCTGTCCAGGTACGGGGTCGAATAGCGCTCGAAGTTGGTGTTGACATTGGTGCCCGGCTTGGCCGACTCGGCCGAGTCAAGCAGGTAGTAGTACTCGTAGTACGGGGTCACGTTGTTGCCGTTGCTCCAGCACACGAGGAAGTCGTACGTACCGGCCTGCGCAGACCCGAAGTAGTTGCTCCAAGGCTCCTGGTCGATCGTGGTGTGGATACCGATCGCGGTGAGCTCCTGGCTGATGGTCTGGGCGATGGAGATGTAGTCGGTCCAGCCCGCACCCACGAGGATCTTGTAGGTGGGGAGCGTGGTGCCGCTCGGGTTCTCCAGCGAGCCGTTGACCAGCTTGTAACCCTTGGACTCGAGCAGCGAGAGAGCTGCCGAGGGGTTGTAGCTGTAGGTCAGCTTCGACACCGACGAGGGCACCCACGAGGACTGCTGGCCCGGGGTGACGCCCGTCTCGCTGAGGCCATTGGCGGCCGGGATGGCGCCGTAGTAGGCCCGCTGGGCAACCGTCGTGTCGTTGATCGACATGGCGATGGCCTTGCGCAGCGTCGGGTCGCTGAACTGGCTGGACTGGTCGTTCATGTACAGCAGGTTGTAACCGGTGACCGGCCACCAGAAATGGTTGAAGGCCGGGTGGGCAGCCACGTAGGTGTGCTGGGGGTCGGTGATGGCGTCGTAGGTCCAGGCGGCGTCACCGTTGAGCATGAGCAACTGGGCGGTGTCGTTGGACTTGACGGCCGTCAGGGTTATGCCGTTGATGTACGGCTGGCCCGCCATCCAGTAGTGCGGGTTCTTCGTGTAGGTGACCTGGGTAGCGCTCCAGGACTTGAGCAGGAAGGGCCCCGTGCCCACCGGGTGGGTGTTGGTGAAGGTGGGGATCGACGACGGGCTCATCTTGGAGAAGATGTGCTGAGGCACGATGAGCTGCTGGAGTATGAACGGGATCACGACCGTGTCCGGCTGGCTGTAGGTGAACACGACGGTGTCGGAGTTCGTAGCCTTGACCGATACGAGCGGCGTCGTGCTCCAGTCGCCGTTGCCGTCCAGTGCCTTGTTCTTGTGCAACAGGTTGAAGGTGAAGGCGACGTCATTGGCCGAGAAGGGCTTGCCGTCGCTCCACTTGACGCCATTGCGGGTGGTGATGGTCAGGGTCTTGTTGCTGTTGGACCAGGCGTAGCCGGTCGCCAGCATGTAGGTGATGTTGCCGGTGACAGGGTTGTCATAGGCAAGGGGCTCGTACAGGGCACTGCCCGTACCGCCAGCGGTGGCGCCGTTGGTGCCCGGGTTTAGCGGGTTGAAGTCGTCCGGGATGTTCACCCAGGGCATGACCACATGGAGAATGCCCCCATGACGGATCCCGGCCGCGTTTGCGGAGGCCATAGGACCGGCGGCAAGCCCCAGTGTGAGGGCGGCACCGCTCGTGGCTATGGCCAACAAGCGCGATTTCTTCATTACTTGCTTTCCTCCTCTTATCCGGTTGCGTTAGCTCGCCCCGGGACCTGGCTCACGGGAGGGTGGAACCGTCCGGCCCGAGCTTGCGGGAGGTGGTGGTGCGCCACCCGAGGTGTGAGCGTAGCTGTGGGTGTGACGGGAGTCAAGTAGCCTCCGGCTTATAGCAAGGTCCAAAAAAAATACATGACCAGGGCAGACGCGCGCGAAATATAGACATTCGGCCCAATTCCACCACTGTCCGTGGTAGGACGCCCGCAGGATGACTGTACCCCTGCGGTCCTCACAAAGTAGGTCACCCTTATTTCACGCTGTAAGGATGCGCCGGTAGCTTGGTTGTGCAGCGCCCTTACGGCGTGAGTAACCGCGTCACCCGGCGCCGCCCGACCCAGATGCCAAGTGCGGCGAGGGCCGCAAGGTAGGCAACATTGGCCCAGGCGCCCGAGCTGGTTTGGCCCAGGGTCAGTTGGCGGCACAGGCGCACCCCCGGGTAAAGCGGCAGGATCTCGACGACCTGGCGGAGCCAGCCCGGGAGCTGGGACAGGGGGTAAAAGGTGCCGGAAAAAAGGAAAAGCGGCAGAGTTGCCAGCGTTACCTTGTCAAAGTCGGTCCACGAGCGCATGAAGCACGTAGCTGCAAATGCCATGGCGGCGAAAGCCGCCCCTATCAAGGCGGCAACGGGGAGCGCGAGGATTGCCCACCATGAACTGACTTCTCCGAGCCCTGCCATTACCGCCAAGAACACCCCGGCATAAAGGCTGCAGCGAAAAACGGCAAGAGCGATCTCGGACACCGCGATGTCGCCCGGCGATAGGGGAGTCGCAATGACGGAGCGGTACACGCGAGTCCAGTGCAGCTTGGCGAATATGTCCGTCGTGCATTCGTATACGGCACCGTTCATCGCAGAGGTGGCCAGCAGCCCGGGGGCTACGAAGCTGGCGTAGGCCACGAGGTGACCGTCGGGCCCGGGCACTTTGCCGACGAGATGGCCGATGCCGACGCCTATCGACATCAAGTACATGAAGGGTTCGAGCAGCCCGCTTGCCCAGACATAGGGCACGGCTTTGACCTGGACGGCCAGGTTCCGGGCAAAAAGTGATGCCGGGCGGCGTAGCTTTTCGCTCATGGAAGATGCATCGGGGGCGCTGGTACCGGCTGGGGGTACCGCTTGTGGCTGCATCAGTAGCTCAGCGCCCGGCCAAAGCTGTAGCGGGCGAGCGCCGTGCCTATTCCTGCCATGCCCACCAGGTAGCCGATGTGCCCGACCGAGCCGGCCAGGCTGAGAGTGCCCAGGTAAGCCCCCCGGCAGAGCTCGACACCATGCCACAGCGGGAGGCCGTAGGCCACATAGCGCAGCCCTGTAGGAAGTTGTGACACGGGAAAGAAGGTGCCCGAGAACAAGAACAGGGGCAGCATCAACAACCTGAAGATGAGCACCAGGGGATGGTCGTGCTCCAGCGTGATCGAAAAAGCAGAGATGGGCGCCGCAAAAGCGAGGCCGATGAGCGGTCCTACCAACAGGCACAGCACAGCTTCGCCCGAGCCAATTGTGCCGAAGGCGGCGCTGACTGCCAGGTAAACGCTCGTGGCGATGGCGCAGCGGGCGGCGACCCAGGACATTTCGGCCGTGACTATCTGCTTTAGGGTTATGGGCGAAGCCTGCATCGAGCGGTAAGCCCCGCTCCAGAACCTGCGCTGGCCGAACACGGCATAGGTGGCCCGGCTGAGCGCCACCTGCATGGCATTGGCGGCGAGCAGCGCGGGCGCCACGAAGTGCATGTAGTCGACTCCGCCCAAGCTGGCCATGGCGTGCCCGTGGCCGATCAGGCCGCCGAGGCCGGCGCCCAAAGAGGCCAGGTACAAAAAGGGGGCGACGATGGTGGTGCCGATGTCGGCGCGCCAAGTCCGCAGGAAAGACACCCAGTGGTAACTGAGGCCGCGCAGTGCGGGCGGCACCCGCCACGACCTGGCAGGGCTGCTTGCGAGGGTCGAACCGGGGCTCATGCCGTCGCTTTCACTCGACCAGCTGGCGGCCGGTCAGCATCAAAAAGACGTCTTCGAGGCTGGCCCGCCTGACCAGGGTGCTGGTGGGACGATGGCCTGTCGCCCATACCCTCTCGACTGTGGCATCCCCGTCATCGGTGTAGACCAAGAGCCGGTCGGCCACCCTGTCAACGCGCTGCGCCCCCAGCGCGCCCGCGAGAGGAGCCACGTCTTGGGGGACGGGCGCGGCCCCGTCGCCAAAGCGCAGTTCCACGACCTCTTTGGTCACGTACCTGTCGATCAACTGGCGAGGGGGCCCCTCCGCCATGATGGAGCCCTTGTCCATCACCACCAGCTTGTCGCAGAGCTGCTCGGCCTCGTCCATGTAGTGGGTGGTGAGGACCAAGGTGACGCCCTGGAGCTTGAGGTTGTAAAGGCGGTCCCAAAGTAGGTGGCGCGCCTGGGGGTCCAAGCCTGTCGTCGGTTCGTCGAGCAGGAGCAGGTCGGGCTCGTTGACGAGCGAGCGGGCGATGGTCAGCCGGCGCTTCATGCCGCCCGAGAGGTTGTCCACACGCTCTTTTGCCCGATCGGTGAGCTGGGCGAACTCGAGCAGCTCTTCGATGCGCCGGCGCAGTGCCCTGCGCCCTATCCCGAAGTAGCGCCCGTAGACATAGATGTTGTCCGCCACCGAAAGCTCGAGGTCGAGGTTGTCTTCTTGAGGGACCACCCCTAGCCGGGCTCGCACCGCAGGGCCGGACCTGGCCGGGTCCATGCCGAGGACGAGGAGCTCACCACCGCTCGGGGCTGACGTGGCTCCGATCATGCGCATCGTCGAGCTCTTGCCGGCACCATTGGGGCCGAGGAAACCGAACGCCTGGCCCCGGTGGACCTCGAAGTCCACACCGGCCACCGCGACGAAGTTACCGAAGCGCTTTTCCAGGCCCCGGGCGCGCACCAGAGGCCCGGGGCCGGCAGGTGCGTCGAGCTTCATATCGGGCCGGGCTTCATTTCGGGCTACGGCGCTTGGCGCTCGTTGGTTGGGCACGTCAGTCCGGGAACGGGAACCCGATGACCGCAGCCCGCTGCGCTTGCTCCCATCCGATGGCGCAGGCAGTGGAGCAGAAGTACTCGACCGTGCGGTCGGCTCGAGAGCGCGTGATGAGCCCCGATACCTGGGGTAGGGCAAGCCCGCAGGTGGGGTCCACGACCATGGTGGCGGAGGAACCGGCGGCCAAGCGGACAGCCTCGATCGGCTTGTTGAATCCCCGAACGGGGTAGGGGAAGGCCTCGCTTGCCGCAACCCAGCGAGGCGCCAAGGCCGCGACCTCCCGGGTGGCCAACACCTGTCCCGGTGTCGCCGCGTCGCAAAGGCGCGAGGCGATGTTGGTGGCGCTGCCGATGTAGTCGTCACCTTCGAACATGATCACCGGACCACGGGCCAAGCCGGCGCGGATGGCCAGCCTGTCTTCGGAGCTGCCGTCGGCGCCGGCTGATAGGACGGGAGACGGGTAGGGGAGCACGAGCATCGTGTCTGCATGAGCGGCGATCTCGAGGACCATGGCGACGGTGGGCTCGGTGTCGGGCGAGGACAGCATGGCCCCGTCGCCTAGCCATTTGGTGATCCGTACGCCCCGGCGAGCAGCCACTTCGCGCAGCGTGGTCCTGAAACTGGCCAACACGACGACTGTGTACTCGTCGCCATAGCGCTCAGTGAACGCGGTGAACCCGCAGAGATCTACGAAGGCAAAGCAGCGTTCGACCCGCATCTTTTCTTCGGGGAGCTTACCGGCGAGCGGGGCCGAGGTGGGCCGGGCCCGCGTGGGTGGGTGCTTTGGAGGCTTAGCCGACCCTGCTGGCGAGGACGAAGAAAGAGCTCAGGGGGACTTCCTGCACATCGGCGCCCGTGTACGGAGCCTGCACGATCATCCCGTTACCCACGTACATTGCGACGTGCTGGCCTGGGTCGGCAGGGAAGACCAGGTCGCCCGGCTCCAAGTCGGACATCGGTATGTGGATCGTCATCGCGTACTGCGCACCGCTGAAATGGGGCAGGCTCACACCAGCCTGCGCGTAGGCCCACATGACCAGGCCCGAGCAGTCGAACGCGTTGGGCCCTGATGCGCCCCACACGTAGGGGTCACCGATGCGGCTCAACGCGGCCTGGAGGGCAACAGAGGCTGCGGGCGAAGCGCCAGGGACTTGGCTTGCCGGCGACGGTGTGTACACGCCGGGGACCGTGGTGGTCGTGGCCGCAGGGACCTGAGCGGCCGCGGCGGTGCGCAGCTGCGCTGTCTGCTTGGCCCGCTCGACGGCGAGAGCGGTGGCCTCGGCTTGTTGCTTGGCCCGGGCTGCGGCCTCCGCTCGGGCGAAGGCGGCTGCCTCCGCACGCGCAGCC
>DASSZK010000077.1:0-10926 GCA_035702845.1 Acidimicrobiales bacterium | reverse complement strand
TGCGCAGCGCCGGCCTACGCCCCTCGGACCTGGCCGCGGTGGGCATCACGAACCAGCGCGAGACCACGGTCATCTGGGACCGGCGCACGGGGCGCCCCTTTTCCAACGCCATCGTCTGGCAGGACATGCGGAGCGCTCCTTACATGGACCGCCTGGGCGACACCGCGGCGTTAGTCAGCGAGCGGACCGGGCTGGTGCCGGCCCCATATTTTTCTGCAGGAAAGCTCCGGTGGGCGCTCGACAACATCCCCGGGCTACAGGGTGCCGCCGAAGCGGGCAACGCCTGCTTTGGCACGGTGGACAGCTGGCTGGTGTGGAACTTCACCGGTGGGCGCCATGTCACGGACGCCACCAATGCCAGCCGCACCATGCTCATGGACCTGCGCACCCTGAGCTGGGCCCCGGAACTACTGGAGATCTTCGCCATCCCCGAGGCGATGCTCCCCGAGATAGTGCCCTCCAGCGGCATTGTGGGGACGGTAGAGGGGAGCGTGCCTCTGGCAGGAGTGCTCGGCGACCAGCAGGCGGCCATGCTGGGCCAGGTCTGCTGCGCGCCCGGGGAGGCAAAGAACACCTACGGGACGGGCAGTTTCCTGCTGATCAACACCGGAACGTCGCCCGTACGCAGTTACGATGGCCTGCTCAGCACGGTCTGCTACCACGACGGGGTTGCGCCGACGTACGCGCTCGAAGGCTCTATAGCCGTCACAGGCAGCGCGGTGCAGTGGTTGCGCGACCAGCTCGGGATAATCGACGACGCGGCCGAGAGCGAGCACCTCGCCTCACAGGTCCCCGACTCGGGCGGTGTCTATTTCGTGCCGGCTTTCTCAGGTCTTTTCGCTCCTTACTGGCAGGCAGATGCCAGGGGCATAATCGCCGGGCTGACCCGGGCCACGACGCGCGCACATATCGCCCGGGCCACGCTCGAAGCTATCTGCTACCAGACCAGGGACGTGCTCGAGGTCATGCCCGGCGCCAAAGCCCCGCTCAAAGTCGACGGCGGCGTGACCGCAAACGACCTGTGCATGCAACTGCAAGCCGACATCTTGGGTATGGCCGTTTCACGGCCTGTGGTAAGGGAAACCACGGCTCTAGGTGCCGCGTACGCTGCCGGCTGCGCCGTCGGGTTCTGGGACGGGACCGACCAACTGCGCCAGCACTGGAAGCAGGACCGCTGCTTCGAGCCCACCTGGAGCGAAGACAAGCGCGAGAGCGCCTATGCCGGATGGAAGAGCGCGGTGCAGCGCTCCATGCACTGGCCTGGTGCGGGAAAGGAACTGAAGTGACTATTAGACAGATCACTGCTGAGCTCTGGTACGAGGCCTCGGCCGTGCTCGGAGAAGGGCCCAACTGGGATGAGGCGAGCCAGCGCTTTTCGTGGGTGGACGTCGTCTCCTCCACCGTTTACGTCAATACCGCAAGCGGTTCTGCGCTCGGCACGCACCGGGCCCCCGGCCATGTCGGGGCCGCGCTGCCGGCCCACGGTGGCGGTTGGCTCGTGGCCCTCCCAAGTTCGCTCGCCCTGCTGTCCGAAGAAGGGCAAGTGGGAACCCTCCTCGCCCTGGAACAAGACATGCCCGGCAACCGGGCCAACGACGCCAAGTGCGACCCGTTGGGCCGAGCGTTCGTCGGCACCATGAGCTACGACGAGTCGGTGACTAATGGAGCCCTTTACCGGATCGACCCCGGTCCGCAGGCAACTCGGGTGCTGAGCGGGCTGGGCGTAGCCAACGGGCTCGGCTGGAGCCCCGACGCCACGACGATGTACTTCATCGACTCGCCCACACGCGAGGTACGCGCCTACCCGTTCGACCGCGATAGCGGGGCCATAGGTGAAGGACGCCCCCTCGCACGGGTCAGCGGCGGCTACCCCGACGGCATGTGCACGGACGACGACGGCTGCCTATGGGTGGCTCTGTTCGCGGGCGGCTGCGTGCACCGCTACACGCCCAACGGCGACCTCGACACCGTTGTCCACGTACCGGCCACCTATACGACGAGCTGTTGCTTTGGCGGCCCGGGCCGCGACTTGTTGGTGGTAACGACCGCCACCAGGGACCTCGACGAGGCAGGCCGAGCCGCCGAGCCGCTGGCCGGGAGTGTTTTTGCCGTCTCGCCCGGGGTCAGCGGCCCCGGGGCCACGCCCTGGCGCCGGCTCAACTAGGCCGGCTTCACTAGGACGGCTTCGCCGGTAGGTTTGCCCGATGCAAACCGAGCGTGGCCTGCCCTATCCGTTGGGGGCGACACCATCCCCGGAAGGGACGAACTTCGCCATAAGTTCCGAGGTGGCGGACGCCGTCGAAGTCTGCCTCTTCGGCTCTGACGGCAACGAGCAGCGAGTCGAGCTCCCAGAGCGCACTGCCCACATCTGGCACGGGTTCCTCCCCGGCGTCGGGATCGGCCAGCGTTACGGCGTACGCGTCCACGGCCCCTGGGACCCTGCTCAGGGACTGCGCTGCAACGGCGACAAACTCCTGCTCGACCCGCACGCCCACGCCATCGAAGGCGAGGTCGTTTGGGGCGAGGAGGTCTTCGGCCACCTCTTTGAAGACCCGATGGCGCCCAACACGGCCGACTCCGCTGCAGCCATGCCCAAGTGCGTGATAGTCGACGGCGGGTTCGACTGGGAGGGCGACCGGCCTCCCAACGTCCCCCTCGACGAAACGATCATCTACGAGACCCACGTGAAGGGCCTTACACAACTCCATCCCGACGTGCCAAAGGAGCTGCGAGGCACGTACGCCGGGGTAGCCCACCCGGCGGTCACCTCTTACCTGACGGACCTTGGGGTCACCGCTGTAGAGCTCCTTCCCGTGCACCAGTTCGTCCAGGACTCGCACTTGCTGGACAAGGGGCTGCGCAATTACTGGGGCTACAACAGCATCGGCTTCCTCGCGCCTCACGGAGCGTACGCCGCCTCGGGCAGCGGTGGCGACCAGGTGGCCGAGTTCAAGCAGATGGTGAAGGACCTGCACCGAGCGGGCCTCGAAGTGATCCTGGACGTGGTCTACAACCACACGGCGGAGGGCAACCACCTCGGGCCCACGCTTTCACTGAAGGGCATCGACAACCCGGCCTACTACCGCCTGGTGGACGGTGATCCCGCCCATTACTACGACACCACCGGCACCGGCAACAGCCTCAACGTGCGCCACGCCGCCGCCCTGCGCCTCATCTTGGACTCGCTGCGCTACTGGGTGACGGAGATGCACGTGGACGGTTTCCGCTTCGACCTGGCCACGACTTTGACCCGCCAGGCCGGTCACGAGGACATCCACAGCGCCTTCCTCACCCTCGTGCACCAGGACCCCGTGCTCACCCCCGTGAAGATGATCGCCGAGCCCTGGGACATTGCCGGTTACCAGCTGGGCGGGTTCCCAGCCCGGTGGTCGGAGTGGAACGGCAAGTACCGTGACTGCGTAAGGGATTTTTGGCGTGGGGCCGAGGGCACCATTGGGGAACTGGCACTCCGCCTGACCGGCAGCGGCGACATATACGCCTCCGACCGGCGCGTGCCTACGGCCAGCATCAATTTCGTGACCGCCCACGACGGGTTCACGCTGGCCGATCTGACCGCTTACAACGAAAAGCACAACGAGGGCAACGGCGAGGGCAACGGCGACGGTGAGAGCTTCAACCGCTCGTGGAACTGCGGCGAGGAAGGCCCGACCGACGACCCCGAGGTCTGCGCTCTGCGCGAACGCCAGCGCCGCAACATGCTGGGGACTTTGTTGCTCTCGGCCGGGGTGCCCATGATCCTCGGCGGCGATGAGATGGGGCGCACCCAGCAGGGCAACAACAACGCCTATTGCCAGGACAACGAGATCTCGTGGTACGACTGGGAGAACATCGACAAAGACCTGCTGGCGTTCACCAAGGAAGCGATCGCCCTACGCCGCGCCAATCAAGCCCTGCGGCCCAGGCAGTACCTCAAAGGGCCCGAAGGCGGTCCGGGGCAGATGGTGCTCTACCGGCCCGACGGCAAGCAGATGTCATCCGAGGATTGGCAGGACCCCCAGGCCCACGCCCTCATGGTCGCCCTCGACGGGCGCCAGATCGAAGACGCCGAAGGAGAAACCTCCAGCGACCGTTTCCTGTTGCTCCTGAATGCCCATTACGAGCCGGTCAAGTTCTCGATCCCTCCGGGGCGGGCGCAGTGGCAGACCGTGCTCACCACCGGGCTCGTCGAGGACACCCCCAAGGTGACCGGGCGCCGCACTATCAGCGTCGGCGCCCGGTCGTTCCTATTGCTGCACAGCTCTTGACGGCTGCACAGCTCTTGACGGCTCCGGCCTAGCCGACCAGTGTGAGGGGGCGGTGCTTGGTTGCGCCACCTCCGACCGATGTGATCTCAGTGATGTGCAAGGTGTGGCGCTTGGCGTGCGCCAGCGCCTTTAGGGCGGCGGTGTCCAACTTGACACCGAATACAGCCGTTTGCCCTGCGCCGAGGTGATAGCGCTTATTACCGAACCCGGTCTTGCCGGACACGAAGCGGATGAAGCCGGTGCACGCGGCGCTGGTGCAGCGCAGCTTTATACCGGCGATATGGTTCTTCGCGCCCACATGCGCGGTCGCCGTCAAAGCGGCGATCACCGGCTTATTAGCCTTGTGCTTGGCAACAGTGGTGGTGGTGGTGGGCGGCGCCGTCGTTGTCGTGGTGACGTCGGTCGTCAAGCCCTGGCCACCGTTGGTCGCCTGGTTGGCGTTGACCGAGTCGGCACCGAGCATGATGTTGTCGACCGAGCCGGCAGGCGTGCCTCCCGGGTTCACGACGTTGGACAGCGACAGCGAGAGCACATCGCCCGCTTTCACCGAAGCAGCGAGCACGTAGACGACATCGTTGGTGCTCTGGCCGGACTTCGCCGTGAGGACCTGGCTGCTCGACGCGCTGATGTCCACCAGGGTGGCCGAGCCCGGGAACTGCGTGCCCGAGGGCCCGCTCACCTCGAGGCTGTCCACGGCTGCGCTCAAGTTGCTGGCAGCTTTGAACGGCGAGATGGTGTACGTGGCGATGGCGCCTGGAGTGTTGGGTGACACCGAGACCGCGGGCGACTGGGTCGCCACCACGACAGGCGCCAGCACGTAAACCGAAGCATTGTAAGCGGGGACGGGGTCTGCACTAGTAGAAACCGCGATTCCCGACGAACCGGCGTAGGAACCTGCCGGGGGATTGGTCACGTTGAACACGGTCAGCGTGAGCGACTGGCTGTCCGCTATGGAAAGGGTCGTCTTTATGGTGAGGGTGTCAGAGGTCGTCGAGGTCGTGGACACGCTCAAGCCCGGCGATCCGGCCGAAACCGGGATCACTTGCGCCACCTGCGTACCCGTCTGGGTCACCAGGGCCCCGCTCACCTGGGCGAAGCTCGTCCCCTTCGGGGCACGCACGACGATTGTCCCGCCACTGGGCATGGCCCCCGACGAGCTGGTCGTGAACGATACGGCATAAGTGGAACTCGCGTTCTCCGTCGGGTTGGACACCGAGACCGAGATGTCCGAGACAGAGTTGCCGAACACCAGCGGGCCGGCCGCCACCACGCTCGGCGAAGCGCCGGGGAAACCTGCCACCAGGTAATCAGATTCGGGACTGGCCGGGGTTGAGGCGTTGGCGGTGATGCTAAGCGAGTCACCGGTGGCGAAGGCCGAGCCCAAAGTGAGGAGGACGCCGCCGTTGTAAGTGGCACCGCTGGCAGTGCTGATGGGCGCTGCCCCCGTAACCGAGAGCGACTTGGAGGTCGTGGTGTCGGTCACCGTGTAGCTCGACACCGTCCCGCTGAAGACCACTCCGCCGGTGCCGCTGGCCGTCCCCGAGCCGGGTGTGCATGGGGAGCTAGGGGCCGAGGAGCCGGTACAAGCCTGCAAGGTCAGGCTCGTTTTCGACGTAGCCCCGGAGGGCACGGTGACGCCGCTAAGGGTGAAGTGGGCCCCGGTGGTCACCGACTGGCTGTCCACGGACGCGGTCGCAGGCGAGGAAGACGGCGCAATGGTGAACGCCGGGGTGGCTTGAGCGGACGGCGACCCGCTGGTGGCCACGTCGAAGACATAAGACGTTGCCGTCGTCACCTGTGGGTTGGCGGCGCTGAACGTGAGCAGCAGCTTGTCGCCGGCGTTGACCGTGCCCGTTGTGGTCGGGCCGCCCAGTTTGAGCACGAGGCTCGTCGCAGAAGCGCTCAGCGAGGAACCCGAGGCGTTGAAGGTGAAGCCGGTCGCCAGGTCGGCGACACCGACGGTCGTGACGCCGCCGAGAGGTATACCGCCGGGGGCGGCCGCAGAGCCGATGGTCACCGTCGCCGGGCTCGAACCACCCACGGTGAGGGCGACCGGGGTCTGGAACTGGACCGAGTAGTTGGCTGTCACGGTGTTGGTCGGCGTGGATGCCGTGGCAGGGGAGACCGAGGCCGTCAGGCCGGCAACGACCGACGACCCGCCGCTGATGGTGTAACCCTGAGTCTCCACTCCCGTAAACGCCAACGCGCTCCCCGCGGTGGTGACCACAACACCCGCGCTGACGGCTGTGCACAAAAGGGCCGCCCCGGCAATAAGCCGCGCCCGCGCCCTTGCCGAGCGTTTGTCATAGGAAAGCTGCATCCGATCAGGCTAGCTTGCAGGGCTGCTCAGACCCTGTCATGGCGCTGGGCAGGGCTCCCCTGTGACGTCTGTTCGGGGTCGTCTCAGGCTTATGGCAGGAAAAGCGCCGAGTCGCCGAACTCGTGCAACAGATAGTTGGCCCGTGACGCCTCGTCGTACGCCGCCTCCAAGAGCTCGCGCCCGGCGAATGCCTCCACTATCCAGCGGTGCGTGGCCTGCGCTTCGTGCCAGCCCGTGACCAATGCGTCCGCTGCCATCAGCCGGTGGTCGGGGCCGACGACGAGATCCGTCCAACCGTCCAGGGGTTGGACGAGCCCCGTGCCCGGGTCGACAGCGGACTCCAAGGCCCGGACGACGGTCGTGCCCACGGCCACGACACGCCCTGCCGCTCGGCGGGTTTCGTTGACGCGCCGGCACGTGCTCGCCGGCACCTTGACCCGTTCGGGATAGGGCAGCTCGCCGCTTTCGAGCGAAGAAACGCCGGTGTGCAACACGATCGGTGCGACAGCGGTCCCCTGGGCAACGAGCCGAGCCAGGACCTCGGCCGAAAAAGGCCTGCCTGCACTTGGCATCTCAGCGCTGCCGGGCTCCAGCGCGTACACGTTCTGGTACTGGCCGGCATGGGGGGCGCTTTCCAGGTAGCCATAGCGCACCGGCCGCCCGTTGGCCGTGAGCCATTCGACAACCGGCACAGGAGCGTGGATATGCGCCAAGAACAACCGCGAACTGCCCCTGTAGCTCCCCGCGATGCTGATCTCGAGGTCGCCGCGTACTAGTCGGCGCGGTGGGCCCTCCTGCGAACGCGCCGATTTGGAAAGAGGTTTACTGGCAAGCCCATCCGGCAGCCTCGGCTCGACTACCCACGTCCCGCCGTCCAATTCGGTGGAAAAATGCGCCACCCACGGCTCGCCTGTTGCCGGGTCCACAACATCTACAGCGGCCGGCAGCGTGGCCGAGGTGTTTATGACGACGATGTCGTCCGGGCCCAAGAAGTCCGGGAACCGGCTAAAGGTTGAGTGCACCAGTGCCCCAGAGGAGCGGCTCCCCACCATCAGCTTGACTCCGTCCCTGCGCAGGCCCCGTTCCTCGGGCGTCCGGGTGGCAGCGACGAGCGGGCTCATCGGGCCGCCTCCAGCAGCTCTGAAGCCCGGTAGCGACCGCTAGGAGGGCGTTCCTTGGCCAGCGAAGCGACGCAGGGCGCGACGTGTTCGGCCAGTGGCCGGTCGGAGATATCCTCCCCGGGGAAGGCAGCCTGGTGCATGTCGGTACGCATGTCGCCGGGGTCGAGCCACCACACCGCCAACTCAGGCTCTTCGGCGGCGAGCACGGCGCTCCACTGCTCGAGCGCCGCTTTCGACGACCCGTAGGCACCCCAGCCCTCATACGCTTCGAGCGCTGCATCAGAGGTCACGTTGAGCACCGCTCCCCTGCGCGCCCGCAGGTACGGGAGCGCCAGTTGGACAAGGCCGAGCGGCGCAAAGACGTTGGCTTCGAAGACCGCCCGCAGATCCTCCATGTCACAGTGGGCGAGCGACGGGAGGGGCGAAGGCCCTAGGGCTCCGGCATTGTTGACCACCAGGTCGATACCGCCTGCTGCGCCCACGGCGGCTTCGACCAACTGGCGGCGGTGCCCAGGGTCGGTGACATCTCCCGGTACAGCCAGCGCTGCGATCTTTGAAGCCGCCGGCAGCAAGGTGCCGGCGTGGCGGCCGTCGACAGTGACATGCCAGCCCTCCTTGGCGAGGACCGTTGCCACAGCGAGGCCGAAGCCTTTGCTCGCGCCGGTAACAACGGCCGAAAGTGTGCCGATTTGGTGCGGGGGCGTAAGTTGCGGGTCCATGGACCTCAACGATATTAAGTTGAAGTTCACTTCAAGTCAAGGGGTCAGGAGAACCCGGCGGCGCAGAGGTGGCTGGCCCCGGCTGCGCCCCGGGTGGCGCACTGTTATCGCGCCGTCCCTGACAGGCGCTGGGCAAGCGCCGCTTCGCAGCTGGGCCATTCCTCCGCTATCACCGAGAACATGGCCGAGTCCCGCAGACCGCCCTCCTCCCCAGGCGCCCATGACTGGGACCAGCGCCGGAGCGTGCCCTCGAAGGTGGCCCCGATCGCCGCCAGCGCACGCCGGGAACGTTCGTTGCGGGCATCGGTCTTGAAATCGACCCGCGCTACGCCGAGGTCTTCAAAGGCGTGCCGCATCAGGAGCAGCTTCGCTTCGCCGTTTATACCTTTGCCTATGGCCGACGCGCCGAGCCAGGTGAACCCAACCTCCAGCGCCCGCAGACGATCGGTTGTCCCCGGCCAGTACCGAGGCTCGAAATATGCAGTCGACCCGACAGCCATACCGTCGGCGAGGCGCACGATTGCGTACGGCACAGAGATCCCTTTGGCTGCCCGGTCAAGATGGAACTCTACGTACTCGTCGATGTTGTCTCCTCGGGGGACCCAGGTGAAGTTGTAAGCTCCCCGGTCCTCCTCAGCTGCGATGGCAAGGTCTTGCGCATGCTGCAGGCCCAGGGGTTCGAGCCGCGCTCGTACACCTGACAGGGGTTTCGGTTCAGGAAAGCCGATCACTGTTACCTCCTGGTCGCTGGTTCGCTCGAGGCAGGGCCCCACAAGGTGAAGCTCACTTCAGGTCAAGGAATATACTGGAGGCCGTGTTGAGCCGGGACGCGTTTTGACCAGGCCCTTATGTTGAGCATCGGCGAGGTAGCCGAACGGGCCAACGTTGCTCCCTCGGCGTTGCGTTTCTACGAGCGCGAGGGCCTTATCTCCTCTGTGCGCAGCGACGGAGGCCAGCGCCGCTACCAGCGCGAAGTACTGAGAAGGATCGCCTTTGTCCGGGCCGCCCAACGCGTGGGGCTCAGCCTGGAAGAGATCAAGGCGGCCCTGGCCACCCTGCCCGGCAACCGTACCCCGACCAACAACGACTGGCGCCGCTTGTCACGCAGCTGGCGCCCGCTGCTCGACAAGCGCATCGCCGAGCTGGAGCGGGTACGCGATGGCCTGGACAGCTGTATAGGGTGCGGTTGCTTGTCGCTTCGCATCTGCCACCTGCTCAACCCCAACGATGTCGCCGGACAAGAAGGTCCCGGGGCGCGCTGGCTGCTGGACGAGGACGACGCTGACCACGGCGCCGATAGCCCCGCCGGCGACGTTCCAGCTCCCCCCCATCACAGGGCCCTCACACTCCCATCCTCACCGGCGCGCGCCCGTGGCCGTTAATAGCCAGGTGGCGCTGCCTCCCTTCCAGCGCGTCCTCGATGAGGTCTGGCACGACGTCGCCCTGGTTACCTCTGCGCTTGCAGGCCCCGAGGACGCGGCCGCCGTGGCTGATCGCGCCTGGGAGCAAGCCTTGGCCACCTACAGCGAGGCACCCGATCCCCGCCACCTGCGCGCCTGGGTGCTCGAGATGGCAACCCGCATGGCTTTGGAGCACCATCGCGCCCGCCAGCGCGAGCTGCGGCGCTCCGGGGCGCCGGCGGCGCAGGGCTCCGCTGACGCCGCCCAGGAAAGGGCCTGGTCGCAGGTACGGGCCCTGCCCGAGCGCGAGCGCCTGGCGTTGGTGCTGCACTTCGTCGGCAACGTCTCCCACGCCGAGATAGCGGCCATTATGGGGACCACCGTGACGACTGCCCGGCGCCTGATAAGTGATGCCCTGCGCTCCCTACGAGTCCCGGCGTGAACCCGTTCACCGGAGCGTTGCGCAACCTCGAACCGTGGCTGCGACCCCCTAACGTCGAAGGCGGCGATGTCGCTTACTGCAGCTACGCGTGCGCCGTCGGGGACATGGTCCTGGCCGTGACGAGTGACGGAGCGGTGCTCGCCTGCTCGTTCGGGACCGAAGCCGAGGTCACCCAACGAATTGCCGATCTGGTCTCTCCCCGGGTCTTGCGCCAACCCTCCAAGCTCGACCGCCTGCGCGCCCAGCTGGACGAGTACCTGGACGGCGAGCGGCGCGAGATCGACCTTCCCTACACCCTGGCCCTGGCCGGGAGCTGGGCTGCGCAGGTCCTTGAGGCAGTCAAGGTCGTCCCCTATGCCTCTACGACGACCTACGCGGAGGTCGCCCGGGCCGTACAGGCACCGAACGCCAGCCGGGCCGTGGGCAATGCCCTGGCGGCGAACCCCCTCTGCGTCGTCCTGCCCTGCCATCGGGTACTGCGCAGCGACGGCCAGCTCGGCGGGTACGCGGGAGGCCCCCAAGCCAAACAGGTGCTGCTGGACCTCGAGCGCAATGTCGCCGCAGCGAGCGGGGAGCGCCCTTGAGCGGTCCCGGCCCCATAGCCCTGGTGGGCTCGGGCGAGTACCTGCCCCATATGGCCGGGATCGAGGGAGCGCTGT
>DASSZK010000207.1:0-2654 GCA_035702845.1 Acidimicrobiales bacterium | reverse complement strand
TATGCCTTTACCTGAGCCCCCGCCACCGGGGGTGACGCCGATGTTCTTGTGCATATTGTGGAATGCCGTGGACCACTCCTCAAAGAGTGGGAGCAGCAGCGTAGAGCCCTCTTCGGTGATACCGACGTTGGCCGTGCCGGGGTTCTCGTTCACCGACGGACCGGTGGTCGTCGTGACCTTGTGGACCAGCTTCTTCTTATGGGTCTTGTGCCTGCTTTTGTGCTTGGCGACAAGGCTAGGGGCGTTGTGCGTGGCAGCCGAGGCGCTCGCTGCGGTGGTGATAGTGGTGGCGCCGGCGCTGAGCAGGCCCGTTGCCAGGGCGACCGCACTAAGTAAGGCGCGGTGTGCCGGGGACTTTGGGCGGGCGGGGCTGTTCATGGGATGCGTGTCCTCCTAAGGGCGCGCTGAAGTAACGTTATGTTGTCTCGGAAAGAAGTAAGCGCGGCGACGCTTACTATGGGTTTACTGCCCGGCGCCGTTTACCCGGGCAGCTCTTAGCCCATGCGGCCGGTTACGTACTGCGACGTCTCCGCCTGGAGTGGGGCCTCGAAGAGCTGTTGCGTAGGGCCGGCTTCCACCATGCGGCCCTGGTAGAAGAAGACCGTGCGGTGCGAAACCCGCTTGGCCTGCCCCAGGTTGTGAGTCACGATCACGACGGTCAGCGCGGGAGCCAGGCCGCGGATCAAAGTTTCGATATTCTCCGTCGTCACCGGGTCAAGCGACGATGTCGGCTCGTCAAGGAGGAGCACCTCGGGGCCTATAGCCAGGGCCCGCGCGAGGCACAGCAGCTGTTGCTGGCCACCGGAAAGGCTGAAAGGTGAGGAACCGAGCCGGTTTTTTACGGCGTCCCAGAGGCCGACTTCTTGCAGGCGCGCCTCGAGTATCGCCTTGTGGCTTTGCCTGTCGCCGAGCCCGTGGGCTTTGACGCCGGCGAGCACGTTCTCAGCGATCGACATCGGGAAAGGGTTGGGCCGTTGGAACAGCATCCCGACTCGGCGCCGGAGTGCCATCAGCTGCACCCGGGGGGAGTAAATAGAAGCACCCTCCAACATGACGTCGCCGGTGTGCCAGTGCTTGGACACGCGGTCGTTCATCCGGTTGAGCGAGCGCAGGAAGGTCGTCTTGCCTGAACCCGTCGGGCCGATGAGCGCAGTGATCTGCCCTTTGGGGAGATCCACGTCCAAACCGGAAAGCACGGTGGCGGACCCGAAGCCGAGGGAGAGGCCGCGGGCGGCCATGGCGAGCGGGCCGGCGTCGCCATGCCCGAGGTCCCTTGCACTGGCGAAGGGCGTGTCGTCGACGGAGATCCCTGATGGCGTGACGGAACCGACCGGACGGGACATCGACATCACAGGGCACCGCCTCGGGCTTGGGTTACAACTCGGTCCACAGCACCGATACCTTACGAGGGCGAGTTGAACGGAAAGTGAACTGAAGGCGACATCTGTCCGTGGCCTGAGTGAACTCTGGTGAGCGCTCGGCGGAGCCGCTGGGGCACGCATCCTGCGTGCTGGGCGCATCCTGCGTGCTGGGCGCATCGTCTGTGGGCGCACCGTTTGTGCTGGGTTCAAGGTTGGGCCGGCGACTGGTAGCGGTACCCGATGCCGCGGACCGTTACGATCCGCCTGGGGTTGGCCGGGTCGTCCTCGAGCTTTGCCCGCAGCCGGCGGACGTGCACCTCGAGGCTGGTGCTCTCTGGATCCGCCTGAGGGCCCCACAGCTTTGTCATAAGCGTCGCCCGCGACAACACGATCCCCGCATTGGCCATGAGCAGGCGCAGCAGCTCGAACTCACGTAGCGGCAGGTGGACGCGGTCCTCGCGCAATGTCACCACGTGGCTCGCCGGGTCGAGGCAGACATCACCGGCTCGCAGCACCGCCGAGGCGGCGCCGGTTCGTTGCCTCTCGGCCGGTGCCCGCCGCAAGACGGCGCGCAGGCGCGCCACGAGCTCGGCAGGCCTAAGTGGCAGCACGAGGTAGTCGTCGGCCCCGGCACCCAGGGCCCGGGTCACCAGCTCTTCGTCGTTGGGCCCCGCCACAAGCACAGGGAACGCAGCCCGTTCTGCCCAGACCTGGCGGCAAAAGCTCAGCCCGTCCCCGTCGAAGCGCCCGTCCACCAGCGCAATGTCCGCGGCTCCCCCGACTATCACCCTTAGGGCCGAGGGGGCGTCGGTAGCTACCACTACCTCGAAGCCGGATCCCTGTAGATCGCCGGGTACCCCCTCTACACCGAGCGGGTGCGCCACCAGCACGGTGGTGCCGACGGCGGGTACCGGCGGGAGGCTGCCGGCGATTGCGTCGGGAGCACTCAGGTAGCGGGCGCCCTCGGGGGGACCGACGTAGCGGGCGCCCTCGGGGGGCCCGAGATGGCGAGCGCGGGGAAGAAAGCTTTCGCCCTTGGGCCCGACGTGGTCGGCGAGGTCTCGCTCGGCGGCTCTGATTTGCCTAGTGTCGGCCCTCGACCTGACCGCAGTGCAACATCGCGGTGAACTCTGGGTGACCTCCGGATGAAAGCCTGGCCAATTCGGCCGTCAGGCCGTCCCCCCGGAGCGCTGTGTCAGGGGCGCACCATGACAAAAAGCATCGATGCCGTGGCCGCCGTCTTGGCATTTACCGTTGCGGTGCCGTGGCCCTTGCCTGCGCTGGACCCCAGTT
>DASSZK010000181.1:0-4219 GCA_035702845.1 Acidimicrobiales bacterium | reverse complement strand
CAGCGAACCAGTCGCTCGGCTGTTCTATGACTATGTTCACACCGGCCGAATAATCCGTTACCACCGCGCCGTAGCTCTTTAGGGCCTGGAAGACCATTTGGCCAAAAGGCGTGAGGTCCTTTGGCTCGGGCGTGCCCGGCGGGAAACGGAACCACTGGCCTTCCGCAGGCTGTCCCGGGTCGAGGTGGCAGTCGCCGCGGATGGCTGGAGCCACCCAGGTGTTGCAGTGAGGCACTTGCAGGGCGATCGCGTGGTCGATCGAGCCGGAGGCGATGTCCTGCTCGGTGATGGCTGTGGCGAGATAGCTGATGCCAGTAGCCGACATGCCGTAGTCGGGGGAGAACACCCCGTCGGAGCTGTGGGTGTCCAACATGCCGCCCCAGCAGGCGGAGTAGCCACCCCCCGGCGCTGGCGCGACTTGCCAGAGTTCCCAGTCGCGGCCCGTAGAGGGTTGGTACACGACGAGCGGGTTGTCGGAGCTGCCGAGCAGTGAGACGTACGGTGGCACCGGTGCCTCGCTGCCCGTCGAGGGAAGGTAGTCCTGGCACCCGCTGCGTGCACTCAGTGGGACGAGGGGCTGCGTGGCGGGGACTTCGTATATCGGCATGACGTTGACCCCGACAGTCCCGTACGCGTGCTGGTAATCGGCGACAATATCCTGGGCGAAACCTGCCGAACCCGGTACCACCGGCCAGTACTGGGCACCACCGGCAGCAAAGATGCTCGAAGGCCACGCGGCCCGGGACCCAGGTGGTGCATTGGTCCCAGTTTGTTGTGCTGTCGTAGTAGTGGTACCCAGGGTGTTGGTGGTTACGGGTACGGATGTGCCCCCGGCGGCCGGCGCTGCGTTCATGTACACGTGGCCCGCATCGGCGGCATGGTGACCGCCCGAGCCGCACCCCACGACCAAGACGCCAAGGCCGGCCAGGGCTATCCCCGTAGGGACGGCCCTGGCCGGCTTCCGAGAGCCCAGCTTCCTCGAGTACAGGCTGGAGCTGGTCAATCGCTTCCGGTCAAGTGCTCACGCACTGGTGGGCGCCAGAGAGAGGCCACGCTGGCGCGCCCACGAACCTGCCCTGACGAAGGCCCGGCTGCGGGCACGGCTGGTGTACGGCACGGCCAAGATGCCGAGCCATGTCCAGAGCAACCCGTTAGGTAGCGGCTCGCTGAAGGGGGCCAGGCTGGCGATGACCCCGAAGCACAAGAAGATGGCCAACCCAGCGGGTCGCCACACCACCCACCACTCGGGCATCGTTTCCAGGGTGCCGGGTTGAGGCGCGACGGGCCTGGGGGTCGCGGCGGCTTGTGGCAGTATGCCGGAGCGGGAGCTCCGCCGGGGGCGTCGCCAGCGGATCTTGCCCGGGAGCAAGCCTCGGCGAGCGGCACCCGCAAGGCCCAGCGACCACAGCAGTAGCCCAGGAATGCCTAGTTCGGCAGCGTGCGAGAGGAACACGTTGTGAACTTCCAGGTTCAGCCCCGTTATGGGGTAACCCGGTTGTTGGACCATGAAGTTGGGCGACTCCGTTATGAACTTCTCCCAGCCGATGCCGGTTAGCGGGTGCTCCGCCACGATGGTCAGGGCGGCGAGGTCCGTATTTTGCCTGTCCCAGACCGACGATTGCCTGTCGGCGCTCTGGACAGCTTCGTGGTTCAAGGTCGGTGAGACTGCAAGGGCCAGCACCACGGCCAGCCCCGCCACACCCAGGGACGGGAAGACCCAGCGGCGAGTGCGCTTGACAAGCAGCAGCGCACCCACGGTGCCCACGAAAGCACCGATCCACACTCCCCGGGTGAGGGTCAAGAACTCTGCCGGGAACGCCAGGAGGATAGTCAGGTAGCAAAGAGCGCGTGCTCTGCCGTCGTGCCAAGTGCGCAGCGCGGTGGCGGCGCCCACAGCGCCCACGAATATGCAAAAGCCGTTGCCGGTTGTCTCCAACATCGGGCCACGCGCCCGGCCCCACTGGATGCCGACATTTTGGTCGCCGATATAGCTGGGCACGACCAGGCGGTACAGGTGTGCGCCTTCGAGCAGGGCGGTGAAGGACAGGTAAAGCCCCATCGCCACCATCAGGCCGAGGAACACGTTGCGCTGGCGGGCCGAGCCGAAAACAAAAGGCGCAAGGCAGAACAGTGCGAACGGTACCAGCCCGAAACGATCGAGGAACGCATAAAAGCCGAGCTTGGTGAACATTGTCCCGGCGATGATGGCCGATGCTGCTGCCCAGGCGACGGCTGCGAGGATGACAATATGCAGCGGCCGCAGCACGATCTGGCGCTCACTGACGAAGCGAGGACCTTTGAGGACCAAGATCGCCAAACCGAGCAATAGCACGGCACGGTCGATGGGCACTGGTATTCCCATGTATGCCCAGCTCCCCGAGAACAACTCGAGGAACATACCGACCGCCACGACGACGGCGAGGGTTACCCTGCTGGCCAGGTAACACAGGCCGAGCACTATCACCCCCAGCCCCACCAGGGCGGCGATGTTGGCGGGGCTGGGATGGTTGAGGAACTGGGTGAGAAAATGTAGGCGGGACACGGCCTATGGGTCCCGGCGCCTAAATGGCGGCGGTCTGAGCACGCCGGCGAGCCTCGCGGCTGTCCACCAAGCTGGCGGCGGCCAGGCCGACGATGATGCCACCAACGATGCCGAGCAGGCCGGCGGCCTCGATCCAGGCCTTGCGGTCAGACCCGTTGGACTGAGCGGAGCCTGTCTGCTGCACCAGTTCTTCCTGGGTGGTGAGGGGCGGCAGTGCGGAGTTGTACTGGGTGTCGTAGGCGTTGGCCTGTAGCTGGGCGGCGCTGGCCTGGCTCTGCAAGGCGACGATCTTGTTGTTGAGCTGCACTTCCTGCGCTGCTTGGGCCGGGGTAGGCGAATGGTTGCCCACCCGGGCATACAGCACGTCCAGTTGGTGCTGGACCATGTTTGCCTCGGCAGTCAGCGCGAGGTACTGGCCCTCTTGCTGGTTGTAGCTGTCGACTAGGGGCTTGAGCTGGGCAACTGTGTCCGCTGTTGAAGCCGAGATCACTTTGACCAAGGTGGCTGCGCCCGCATTGGCGAGGGCCAGCGCCTGCGCCTTGGTGGGCGCCGAAGCGTTGACGTCGATGATCGAAGACTGGGGGACAGGTGTGGCGTTGAGCGACCCTGGCAGCTTCTTGACCCCGAGCGCCTTCTCTGTACCCCTCACCACGGTGCTTGTCGTGGCGAGCCGGGCGTAGTCACTGGCGAGGCTCTGCACGCCTGCCGCCAGACCTGGGATCTGGTCGGTGGCGAGCGTCGAAGTCTTGCCCACCATCAGCTGCGCCTGCGCCGAGTAACTCGGTGCGTGCTCGTAACCGATGCCGAAACCGATGACGAGACCAAGGACGGCGAGGACGGCCACCAGGACCGGGTGGTTTAGAGCTGAGCGCCCGATCGACTCATAGCCGGGGTTGTAGGCGCCATAGTCGTCTTGGTAGTCGAGCTCCTGGTAGGCGCCGGGCGGCCGGGGGTAACCGACCTCCTGTGTCAGGTCGACATGGTCAGCGGGGAACTGTTCTTGGGGCGTGACGATGGGTTTCAACGGTGTCTCTCCTGCTACAAAAACGTCAGGGCCCCGCCGGACGGCGGAGTTCGGGGGCAAATTTCCGGGCTCGAGACGGCCGTCCCGCGCCCAATTGGCGTTTCGCATCGGTCCCTACCCCCGGTCGGCTCCCGTTAGACACGGTGACGGCCTTTGCCTCGGCGTTGGCACGCAACGCGGTTATCCGGCACCACTGAGCGTTGCCAACGGGATCGCAGCAGTGGCCGCCGATGAACATCACCCCAGCACGACAGCGACGGGCGTGTTTTGGGGCATAACTAAGGGGTGACCGCCAACAGCCTTCGGAACCTGTGCAGATACCGGACAGCAAACTAGTAGCGAGGAGGCTCCGTAGCCTGCGGGCGCGCTTACGAGGGGAGGTCGACATTGAGGGCCTCGTGGAGCTTGGCCTGTGCTTGGGCAAGGACGTGTACATCGCGCCGAGTGTGCTCATCGACTATGTGGCCACCCACCTCATAACCATCGATGACTACGCCACTTTGGCCCCGCGAGCTCAGGTGCTGGCCCACGATGCCAGCACGCGCGAGGCTCTCGGTTACACCCGGCTGGCTCCCGTGCACATCGGCAAAAGGGCCTTCATTGGGGCGGCGACCCTGGTGCTGCCAGGCTCGACCATCGGTGACGGTGCGGTG
>DASSZK010000412.1:0-2933 GCA_035702845.1 Acidimicrobiales bacterium | reverse complement strand
AAACCGGTAGCACCCAAATCGGTGAGCGTCGTCGACATCGCCGGGAGTTACGATGCGGCTGTGTCCGCCGGGCAGGCGTTGGCATCCCAGGGCCTGCCCGTCTCCAGCGAGACCGTGGGCGCCGAGCCATCCTCAACCACGGCAACCTGGGTGCTTTACCACTCGCTGCCAGACCAGGCGCGCGCCTTGTACGTGATGAAGTACATATCGGGGTCCGTGATGATGCAACTCGACCCCACCGTGCCTGCAGGCACGGTGCAGGTGGAGCTGGGCTCGGTTGCCTCTGTGGCGGCCCGCGCCACCGTCTCCACGACGACGGCTACGACAAGTGCCCCCGCGTCGACCGGCACCACGGCGTCTTCGACTTCGAGCACGTCAACCACGTCGGCAGTCTCCCGGTCGTCTGCGACAAGGGCCACTGCCGGCTCGCAAGCGGCGACGACGACGACGGTGCCAACACCAGCGGGTGCGCCGGTCAGCTCCTCTCAGGACCAGGTGCAACCGTGGGACCCGCGGGCTTGCGCCGCTTCTTGAGCGCAAGGGCTCCACGTGCCCACGGGCATCCCCGTGAGTGCTGCTGCGCCAAAAGAGCGCGAAGTTGGCCCTCCTGGCAGTAGCCGGGGCTGTGGGGAGTAGTCTGTCGCCGATGGAAATCCCGGCGCCCGATCCCACCAAGTTGCTGCAGTCCTGGATGGAATGGGAGAGGGGCGAAGCCACGCCTGGGCGGGTGATGGCCAACTTGAAGACCGCCGGCATGCGCGACCTGCTCGAAGACCTGGTGGCAAAAAACCCTGCGGCTCAAGCGGACGCGGGTGGGGCGGCCGAGGTCGGCCCTGAGATCGCGGCCAACTGGACGCCGATCGTCTGATCGGGCCCTGTCGCTCCCGCCCTGGTGCCTCCGGCCTCCAGCCCCCGGCCTCATATCCCGCTGGTCCCCGTCCCGCGGCCGGCTGGGGCTCGGCCGGGGCGTGCGGCGCCCTGGACGGGCATCCCTGCCTCTGTGCGTTCTGGGCTGGAACTGGCGATCGTAAGCCGTGCTCTCAATGACAGGGCCGTGCTCGCTGAACCCCTAGCTGCAACAGTCGCACCTGCCGAGCTGCCTGCGTCCCCTGGGGCGCGACCGGCCGGTGTCTTGTGCCTCCTATACGAAGACGCCCAGCGCCGGCCCAGGGTCGTGCTGACCAAAAGGGGAAGGGACCTGCCGACCCATGCCGGCGAGGTGGCCTTCCCTGGTGGGCGCCTGGTGGACGGAGAGGATCCGCTGGGTGCTGCCCTGCGTGAGGCCAGTGAGGAGATCGCACTGAACCCGGCCACGGCCAAGGTGGTGGCTCAACTGACGCCGCTCAGCACCGGGCTCAGCACAGCCCTGGTGCACTGTTTTGTTGCCACTTTCCCCGGGCCTGACGGAGGCGGCACGGGCGGCCCCAGCGGGCGCGCGCTGATGGCTCGGGATGGAGAGGTCGAGGAGATCTTCTGCCCGGCCCTCGATGAGCTGCTGGATGACGGCGTCTTCGCGGAGGAACTATGGCCGGTGAGTGCCGATGGGGCGCTCGTTGAGCGCGCCGTCCCTTTCTTCGACCTCGCCTCTTACGGGGCAGTGGTGTGGGGAGCCACCGGTCGCATGCTTTACGAACTGTTGACCCGCGTGACCCGCTCGCTGGCCACCGGGCCCTGACTCCGCTATGGCCTGGCTCCCCTATGGGTTCACAGTGCGCGTGCCTGAGTTCACAGAGCGCGCGCCGTGACCCGTCGTTGTAGCCCGGCAACGCGCCTCTGCAAGGCGGTAGCCTGGATAGCAAATGATCTGTCCTCGCTGCGGTGTCCACAACCAGGCGGATGCGAGCACCTGTAGCCGGTGTGGTGGCCGTCTGGATGCCATGCCTCACAGGGACCGAGGGCCGCTGCCCCCGGTACTGCCGGTGACCGGCCGCGCTGAGGTGGCCCTAGCGGCCAGGCGCCCAAGGTTCACGCCCCCACCGCCTCCCCGCCCAATAACGGGTGCCGAGGCTGGCCAGGCCGTCGGTGGCCCGAGCCGCCCACTGGCCCATGGGGCCGCCGCAGACCTTTACCTCATGGCTTCCGAGCGGCCAACCGGCCAACCGGCGCCGCCCGATGCTCGCTACCTTGCGGGTGAAGTGAACCGGCCTGAGCGCACGGGGCGCATGGCCATCGGCCTGTCGGGAGCCTGAGGGCGCCTGCTGCGCCACGACCCTGATGTGAGCGCGACGATCGCACCGGCGCGACGAGCGGGCCAGCGCACCGGTGGCAGCGCCGGCTTGTAAGATCGGCGGTCCGCCGGCGAACGGCGCCAAGCCAGAGGTGTCACGTTGGAAATAGAGATCGGTAGGGGAAAATCGGGCCGGCAGGCTTACCGGCTTGCGGACGTGTCAATCGTCCCCAGTAGGCGCACACGCGACCCCGAGGATGTCGACATCTCTTGGGAGATCGACGCCTACCGTTTCGAGCTCCCGCTGATGGCGGCGCCGATGGACGGGGTGGTCAGCCCGGCGACGGCCATCGAGATCGGTCGCCTGGGCGGTGTCGGAGTGCTCAACCTGGAGGGCCTGTGGTGCCGCTACGAGGACCCCGAACCTTACCTGGAGGAGATCGCCGGGTTGGCTGCCGACGGGGTCACGGCGAGGATGCAGCAGATCTACGCAGAACCGGTGAAGCCCGAGCTGATAAAGGCCCGGATCGCTGAGGTTAAGGCCGCTGGGGCAGTGGCCTGTGGGTCCCTGACACCCCAACGCACGGTGGAGTACGTGAAGACGATCCTGGAGGCCGAGCTTGACTTGTTCGTTGTCCAGGGGACGGTTGTGTCCGCCGAGCACGTGTCGCGTTCGTCTGAGCCGCTCAACCTGAAGAAGTTCATCCGTGAGCTCGACATCCCCGTAGTGGTCGGAGGGTGCTCGTCGTACCAGACGGCGTTGCAC
>DASSZK010000383.1:0-10366 GCA_035702845.1 Acidimicrobiales bacterium | reverse complement strand
AGTCCTCCCGACCGGCGGTAACAAGATGCGCGCCCCGCTCCTACCGCCCCCCAGAGGGCGTTGGGCCCAAGAGGGCCGGGATGCTGGTCGCTGTTACCGTCGAAGGCGCTCGCTGCGATTACCAGTGGCGGCTGTTTGCACGGAAGTTGAACTCGTTGGCGGGCGGGCGGGCGGGCGGGGGCGGGTGGCGGCGTCGGAGCTAAAATCGCGCGAAGATAACTATTTGACCCCAGGACAAATGAGGGGCAACAGGGCTTCATTAGACATCAAGCCCTGCGCTTTGCGCATCTTCGCGCGTCTGACGCGCGAAGATCGACATCTGTCTCAGCCATAATGCGCGCTGAACTGGCGTTGACCCGTCATGCATATGGGGGTCAGGTGTCGTCTATCGCGCGGGCGGCCCGCTCACGATGCGGCCCGTCCAGAGCAGAGGCGGGCGCCGCTTACCGCCCGGCTGTTGCCGGGCTCGTCATTTGGCACCCTGCGGCGATGGGCTCTGGGTCTCAGCCCTCCGAGCCCAGCCTGCAAAGTTGCCCAGGTGGCGTATGTGTTGGCGCTATGCCTGACGTCTGGCAAAATGGCGCCTTGATGGCGCTCCACGATGAGGCACTTGGTGAACGAATGCGAGCGGAGTTCATTATCCGGCCGCGCCAGCCTGAAGACCTCGAAGCATTGCTGCCGATGGCGGTCCGCATCAAAGAGGTGGACAATTACCCAGAAGCGTTGGCGAGCACCGACCCACAAGAGCTGTGCGCCTTCTTGGAGGCGGGATCGCCGTACGGGGCGTGGGTTGCCGTCCCGAGTACCGCCCGCCCGGAGCCCGGTGCTCTGTCCCCGATTGCCGGGCACGTCGTGCTGTCAACGCCGCGCCCTGGTGCAGTAACCGACGTTATCCGGCGGCAAACCGGCCTCGAGCCGGCGGCTATCGGGATGGTCGCCCGGCTCGTTGTGGTGCCGGACTGGCGTGGGCGTGGCGTGGGGCGAGCGTTGTTGCGGACGGCTACCGACGAGGCGCGCCGCAGAGGGCTGCTCCCCGCGCTCGACACGCTCGTGTCCAACGTCGGCGCTCGGAGCCTGTACGAGTCGGAGGGTTGGCGTGCCCTCGGGACGGCTCGCACCCAGCTCGCCTGGGGCCACGAGCTGGACCAGCTCGTCTACTCGGCGCCCTAGCTCACTTGCCGGCGTAGCCCTTGGTCCCGAACCAAATGGTGAGGCGCCCGTCCACGCACCCGGCAACTACGGGATCCAGGCCCGAGTACTGCGCAACATCTGCTTGGGCGAAGTAGGTCGAGCCGAACACCGGCAGTTCGGTCATGACTTGCTGCCAAGTGTTCCCGGCATCGAGTGAAGTCCATAAGCCCGGCGTCACTGGAGCCGGCCCGGCGGCGGCTCCGGCTACGGGCGATGGCCAGAGGTCGCCGGGCAGGTTGTCCCCGCCGCTGACACCCAGCCATGTCGTGCCTTCCAAGGCGATCACCTGTAGGGGTGCCACCTCGGGGCCCGTGGGCGCGCCACCGAAAGCGCCGGTGAACGTGGACTGTTGTTGTTGCCACGAAACGCCATCGGGTGATGTCCAAATCGCAGGTTGCTGGGTGCCGCCGGCGCTGTTGGTCTCGCCGTACGCGATGAACCCATTGCCTGTGGTCAGGCAGCCGTATATCGCCGTGGTCGATCCCGGAGTAGGTGCGGGAGAAAAGTTGCCCGCTGTCCATGAAGCGCCATTTGTCGAGCTCCACGCCACAGGTTGTGCCCCAAGCGCGGTCGTGGTCAGCGACCCGACCACCACGGCGACGTCGCCTGAGGTGCACGAGCCGATAGGCGTTTCGTCAGCTAGCTGCGGGACCTGGTCGAGAAGCGATGGCCGGCCGAATACGCCGTTCGTCCCGTACCAGTCGACGGCGTACGGGCCCGCTTGGCCGACCACGAACTGCGCCGTACCAACGCGGCCGGCGGTCGTCGCCGCCAGGGGCCCGGCGAGGGTCGTGATGGCGCCGGCACCGCCCCCGGCCAGCACGGGAGCTGTCGTCGTAGTCGTGGCGGCCTGCGCCGGAGCGGTGGTGGCGGGGACCGAGGTGGTGCTCGGGGCGGGAGCATTCTGGCCGGGGGTTGTAGTTGTAGAAGCCGCCGGGACGGTGGTGGCAGCGGCGCTACCTGGAGACGGGGCTGCGACCGGCTGCGGAGCGCTCGGGCCGGGGGCTCCCGCAGATGACGGGTTGATGAGCTGAGTGCCCCATTTTTTCGCGCCATCTGTAGATAGCGCAGCGAAGGCGTGGCCGCCGACGGACCCCGCCGCCACCAACCCTCCCGGCACGGCACTGAGCGTCATCAATGTGGCCCTCGGGAAGGCGTCCGCGTTGGCTATAGACCAGTGCTTCCCGCCCGATGACCGAAGTATTACAACTCGCCGGCGCCCGGTACCGGGTCGCGTGCCAGGGTCGGTGACGGCTACCGCCATGGTCATGTGCCCGGCCACATCCACCACGAGCTGAGACGGGACAGCAGTCGGCAGGGGGCGGCCGAAGACGTCTGGCGGCGACGGGTACAGCCATCGGCGCCCGGTGTAAGAGAGCAGGTAGGGCTGGCCGGCCAGGTTGTCGGCGACGACCACAGTAGGGCCCGAGGCAGCGACGAGCCCCAGGTGCCAGCCAGATGCCGCCGCGGCGGGCTCGGGCAGTGGCAGCTCCTGCCAGGTGAGCCCGTCGGTCGAAGACCACACCCTCTGGCGTTGCGGGCTTCCGCCCACGGCGTAAAGCCGGCCTTGACTGGCGCCTGCTGCGTAGACAGCCGCTCCGGGGCTGAGTGGCGGTTCCGAGTCGAGTGCGAAGCTCTCAGAGGCGTCGCTCCAGGAAAAGCCGTCCGGGGATATCCACGAAGCCGGGCCCCATTGCGGCCCGGAGCGGTAGGCGCCCACCGCCAAGAGCCCGCTCAAGGAGGCGCCAGATGGCGAAGAGCCCGCCTGGTTGAGGTCGACCAGAGCGCTGACCAGGTGGTCTCCCGGGGAAGCGAAAGTACCGCCGGTGGTTGACCAGTGGATGCCGTCGGAGGAGTACCAGGCGACCCCGGCCAGTTGGGTGCCGTCCAGGGAGGAACCGATGACGAAAATGCCACCCGGCGTCGAAAGGACTTGGTTGACCACGGCTTGTGGGTCAAGGTCCATCAGCCGGGTCGCCTGCGTCAGGATCTGCCAATTTTGCCCCGAACGCGAGTACCAAAGGGCGGCTTGACCATTGATCGCTCCGGCAGCGAAGAGCCCGAGGGCGCCTCCGCCCACAGCGCTCATGTAGGCGCCCGACGAAGGAGGGGTGCCAGCTGACGTCGCCGTAGTCGTAGTCGTTGTGGGCCTAGTGGTGCTCGGTCCCTGGGGCGCCCCGGGAGCACCAGGCGCATAAAAGGCACCGCTGTCGGTTACGGGGCTGAAGCGCTGACCCGGGCCCGGGGAGATCCACACCGCGGCGTGCCGGTCGCTTCCAAGCCCTTCCGACCCGACGACTATTCGCTGCCGGCCCCAGTTTGTTGCAGCCAGTGCCGCACTCGGTGTGCCCCTGCCTGATGTGCCCCTGCTCGATGGGCCTGAGCCCGATGTGCCTGAGCTTGGGCTGCTTGCCGTTGGGGGGGTCGAGATCGTTGGTGGGAGCAAGGAGTGAGGGTGCCAATGGATGCTGTCCGTCGAGGTCCAGATGGTGGCGGCCGTGCCATGTGCAGTGCTGACTGACCCGGCGACGAGCCAGGGGTTGCCCGCGGCCGGTGCGACAAGCGCCGACAGCGTGCTTGTGGCGCCTCCGCCTAGCAGCGGGACAGCTTCGGTGGTCCATGAGTACGGGGAGGCCGTCGGTGATGGCGTGGTCGTGGTGGCGTTGGCACTGGCAGCTGGGGTAGGGAGCGTTGTCTTTTTGGTTTGCTGTGCCGTGGGCGCCTTGGTCGCTCCACATGAGGCGACGCACAGGCAGGCGAGCGCACCGGCGAGGAGCTGGGCTATAGGGCTGGGCCGTCCCTTGCGCGGGCGCGGCGTCCCATGGACCGGTTCGTTATGGCGGGTGTCGGGCGACGGCCCGTGCGCGGCCGTCAGCGGGTACTCAAGTTGTAGCCGCCGCCCTCTTTGCGCCGCCACAGCTTCCACCATCGCCGGGACTTTCGCTGGCGGCGGATCTCGGCAACGATCTCCGGGCCCGCCGCGGTCACGATCAGGTCGGCGGCATCGAGGACCCCGGCCACGTCGCCTGCGCTCGCAGGTGGCTCGTCAGGCAGCGGAGTGCGTACCAGGGTGCCGACCACGAAAGTGGCGTCGATGATGTCGTGCTGGAACCGGGGACAGTTTTCCGGGCACCGCCACGGAGCCTCAGGCGCGAGGTTCAACACGCAGAACCGGGCTGCGTCGCCGGAGCTGTAGGTCCTGCTCTGGAAGTGCCGGCAATCTTCCCGCATCGCCATCACCCCAGTTTGTCACGCGTCCCGGCGAGCCGGTGATGGCAGCTCGTGGCGTTTGGTGGTCGGGACAGGCTCGCCGCTTGGCGCCGCTAACGCCTATGGCGCTGGTAGTGGCGCCAAGCGGAGGTAGCGGTCATTGCAGCATAAAGAGCAGCGGTGAGTGGCAGCGCGAAGGCTTCGAGGCGGCGCCGCCCGTAGTAGCGCAGCATGGGCGCATAGGTGGCGGCCATGGCCGACCATGCGAGGGCGCCGGAGATCGCGTAGGACGGGCGCCTCTTGGCCACGCCCCAGACCAGCAGGGCCGGCGGTCCGAGGTAGGTGTTGGCCATGGCGCCGAGGGTGCCTACCAGGAGCAACGGCTGATGACGAAGTTGGGTGTAGGCGTTGCGTGCCACCATCTCCCACAAGCTCGACAAGCTCGGGTAGTAGCGGATGCTGTCGACTTCGGGAGCTGCCGGCCCGCCGGCCAACCCCAGCCAGATGGGTGCGCCGCTGCGCTTCAGCGCCCGGGCCAGCGACACGTCGTCGATGGTCCGGCCTTGGATGGCCTTGATGCCGCCGGCTCCGAGCAAGGTAGCCGTATCCACCAAGAGGCACCCACCGGCGGCGGCAGCCGTCTTGGCGGCCCGGTCATTGACTCGGGCAAAGGGGTACAGCTGGGCGAAGAAATAGACGAAGGCGGGGACGAGCAGCCTTTCCCATGGGCTCGTGCAGGACAGCTTGGCCATGAGCGACACAGCGCCCAGGTGGTGAGCCAGGGCCGCATGTACCAAGCGCCGCAGCGACAAGGGCTCGTGGACGATGTCCGCGTCGGTGAACAACACGTACTGGGGGTGCCATCCGGGCTCTTGCTCGAGCGCTGCGCAAAAGCCCTGGTGCATGGCCCAGGGCTTCCCCGCCCAGCCGGACGGTCGGGGGGCTCCACTTACCACCTGGAGCCGTACCGGGTGCCCTGGGTGCAGCTCCGCCGACATCTGCCGGGCGATGTCCCCCGTGGCGTCGGTGCTGGCGTCATCGACGAAGAACACCCGGGCGCCCCCCGGGTAGCTCTGGGCGAGGAGCGAGGTGAGCGTCGTGCGCACAAGGGAAGCCTCGTTGTGGGCTGGCACGACGATGGCTACTTGGGGCCATGGTGCCTGATCGCCCGCACTGTCTCGTTGGTGCGTACCGGGGCCCTGGTCGGAGCCCTCCCCCTCATCTGGGTACGGCGGCTGAGGTAGGCCCAGGTCGGCAGCCCACCAACGTCCGCGAGCGCCGAGCAGGGCGCCCCAGGTCAGCATCGGCAGCCACGCCAAACACCGAGGCCGTAGCCAGGACGGCCCGGCCGGCGCAGCGGGGGTATTTAGTCCGAGTTTGCCCAACTTGTTAACCATGCCTCACAAAAAAAGTGACGGCACCCTCATCCGGCCCGGGCACCGCAGCCGTAACATCAAAGTACAAGTGAACCCAGTGGCGCAGGTCCGGCCCGGTCGCCGGGGGAGACGAGGCAGCGGGCGCACCGCCGCCGGGGCGACCGCGGCTGTTGCAGCCGTGCTTGCGCTGGCTCTTGGCGGCTGCAGTTCCTCCGCCACCTACTTGGGTGACTCGGGTTACGGTTTTTATTACAAGGTGCCTGCGGGCTGGTACGTGGCCAGCGAGCCCGTGCTGAAAAGGCTCCAGTTCGTTGGGACCCCGGCCGCGGCGACCGCAGCGCAGGAGGGTCTCACTCGGCCTGTTTACGTGAGCTTGGCACTAGACGGCACGGCGAACGACATCGAAGGCCCATTGCTCCAAGGCGGCCGTCCGGTGGTGCTTGGGTATGTCTTCTCCATAAACCCCTCGGACGCTCAGAATTTTTCGCTCGCCAGCCTTGAATCCTTTTATCCCGACATCCAGTCCGCCCGTTCCCAGGGCGCGAGCGTAAAGCAGATCTTCCCGCCCCGCTACGTGTTCCGCGGGCAACTGCGCGGCACGAGGGTCGGGTACTTCGAGTCGTCGCCACAGGGCGACATGGGTTACCAGGAGATCGCCGTAATGGACCCGCCAAGCGACAAGGTATGGCTGTTGTTCGGCGGCTGCTCGATCTCCTGCTACCAGTCGCATTCATCCCAGATCTCCAAGATCATCGACACTTTGCGGGTCATTTACCATGGCTGAGCGCGTCCGGGGCCCGCTTAGGCGCAGGCGTGGACGCTTCGCGTCTGTGCCGGGGTCGTTGGCTGTGGTCGCAACGCTGGCGGCAATGGTGAGCGGGTGCGCCAGCGGGCAGGCCGTGAGCGATAGCGCGCAGCAAGTCTTCTTCCAGGTCCCTTCAGGCTGGAGGATCTATAACCAGGTACAGATGGGCAACAACATCCCCGGCCTGGCCCAGAGCAAGCTCTACTTTTTTCGGGCGGCCTCCGCCAACCCACGGCCGTCGCCGAGTGACGTGTTCACGCCGTCGCCCTACCCATGGCTGCTGGTAGAAGTCAGGTCTCTTGCGCCTTCGGAGCAGTCGCAGATGACGCTCGAGGGGCTGAGCAATGTCCTTTTGCCCAACGACACCTTGGCCTCCTACGGGCAAGGAGGAGCCCTGATCGGCGTCCCGAGGCCCTTGTTCAAAGGGTCGTTGCGCGGCTCTGAAGTCTCCTTCCAGTACCCCTTCTCGCCAGGGGACCCGCTTGACTACCGCCAGGTCACATGGGTCGACAACCGTACCGACAAAGTCTGGGCCTTCATGATCGGGTGTTCAGTCACCTGCTACGAGAACGACGAGAGCCAGATCGGGCGGATCGCAAGCAACTTCTACGTAGAAGACAAAGGATAGACATGAGCGATGCACATACGCCGGTGCCCGGAGGCAACGGGCAGGTACCGGCAGTACTGACCGGCCACGAGCCCGCCGGTGACGCTGGAGGGGCGGAAATGCTTGTGGGTGGCTATGAAAAGCGCCGCCCGGTAGTCATGTGGGTACGCGTCCGGCTCCTTTTGTTGCTTCTCGCCCTGTGGTGGATCTTCTTCTGGTACGCGCTCAACGACCCGCTGATGAGCGTGCACGACGGGCTGGTCCAGACATGGGACAGCAAATGGTGGTTGACCGCGCTGTTCGTCCTGGAAGCGCTCCGCCAGGTGAACTACCTGGTTGCCGAGCACTGGGGTTGGTGGGCGCACACCTGGTCGCAGACCATATTGCGCGGCACGTCGCGCAAGTTCCATATGAGCGACTGGGGCCGCTACCGGGCCAAGAGGCTCATCGCCATCGCCGCCGTCATCGCCCTCGTTGCCGTCATCGCTGGTGCAGCGCAGCACGAGAACCCCGTTGCGGGCCTTTTCAGCCTGCCGAGCCAGCTCGTGTCTGTCCTGGGCTACCTGGCCTACATCCTCTTCGCAGTCGGCGCCATCGTGCTGCAGTTCGTCGCCATGTACTGGTTCTTGTCCCGCGGCGGGGTGGATATCTATTTCCCCGATGACATAAAGACGCGGTTCAGCCACGTATGGGGCCAGGACGCAGTCCTGCAAAGGGTCAAAGAGAGCATCCTGTTCTTGGAGGACCCCGGCTCGATCGAAGGCAAAGGCGGCTATGTCCCTGGCGGCATTCTCTTGTGGGGGCCGCCCGGGACGGGCAAGACCCTCATGGCGGAGGCGGTAGCGGGAGAGACAGGCAAACCGTTCGTGTTCGTCGACCCGGGCGCCTTCATCAACATGTTCGTTGGTATAGGCCCCATGAAGGTAAGGAGCCTCTTCCGCAAAGTTCGCCGGCTAGCGGTGCGTTACGGCGGCGTTATCGTTTTCTTCGACGAGGCGGACTCTTTGGGTAGCCGTGGAGCGCTGGCCGGGTTGCCGGGTGGCACGTTCCGCAACGGCACCTCGCCAAGCGGGGCACCGGGGCCCGGCAGCGGCCCCTGGGCGGAGAGTGCTTGTCACGGAGGGGCTTACCTGTCCCAGAACGCCTTGTCGGTCCTCATCCAATCGCAGCCCTCCACCGCAGGCCCAGCTGCGGCGCCAGCCGCTCACGGCAGGGGCCGGATTGTTGACGGTGGCATGATCATGGGGGGCGGCGGCGGTGGAATGGGCGGCATGGGCACGCTCCAATCGCTGCTCACCGAGATGTCGGGCCTAAGTAAACCCAGGGGCTTTATGAACCGCGTGATCCGGCGTGCTCTGGGTATCAAGCCGGTCCCCCCTCCCAAGTACCGGATCCTCATCATGATGGCCACCAACATGCCGGACTCGCTCGACCCTGCCCTGCTGCGGCCGGGTCGCATTGACCGGGTGTACAAAGTGGGCTACCCGTCCAAAGCGGGTCGGTTGCAGACGTACAAGGGCTATTTGGCCAAGGTGCCTCACGAGCTGACCGATGAGCAAGTGGACCGGCTTGCCACCATGACCCCTTATGCCACGGGTGCGACCATAAAGGACCTTGTCAACGAATCGCTCATAGTTTCTATCCGTAATGGCCGTGAGCGGGTGGCGTGGGCCGACGTACTGGAAGCCAAGCGGCTCCGGGATCTGGGTTTACCCGAAGATGTGGAGTACGTCGAGCGTGAAAGGCACTCCGTCGCCATCCACGAGGCTTGCCATGCTGTTGTGGCCCACCGGGTGCGTACCCATGCTGAGATCGACGTTGCCACGATCGAAAAAGGCGGTTCCTACCTGGGCCTCGTGTCGTCCATCCGAGCCGAGGACCGCTTTACCACCTGGCGCAGCGAGTACGAGTCGGACGTCCTGGTCAGCTTGGCTTCGCTTGCGGGCGAAAGGCGCTTTTTCCAGGGTGATTCGTCCTCGGGTGTCCAAGGTGACCTGGAATCAGCGACCGGGATTATGGCCCTCATGGAGGGCTATTGGGGTATGGGGGACACGGTGATGTCCTATTCCGGTCGCGGCCGGGAGGCGTCGGGGAGCGACTTCCTGCGTGGAGAGGTCCGTGACAAGGTCGAGCAGAGGCTCCGGGACTTCCTGGCCAAGGTGGACTCTTTGCTGGAGTCCAATAAATTGGCCATCTTCGCCCTTGCGCATGCCCTCGAGATGCACAAGTCACTGAGCGGCGAGGACGTGGAGGCGGTTATCGAGGGACGCCAAGGCCCGAGCGTGGACGGGCGGGTTTACCACCTGCCGGGGTTCCTCGAGGCCTACAGTGCCTACCACGACCAGCTGCTCGCTGCGCACATTGCCGGCGAGAAGCGCCCGATGGCGTCACTCCCCGGGACATCAGTGTGGGCCCCCGACCTGGTCGGGGTGGGGTCGGGTTCCGCCAACGGCATAGGCTCGTAGGCAACCCTGGGTTGAACGTCGGCTGGCCGTGCTGGGAGCCCCGGGCGCCTGGGGGGCCGGTGGTAGTGGCCTGCCCGCAGCCCAGTAGCATGACGCTGTGCCGAGCGCGGGAAATGTAGCCCCACACGAGGAGCCAATTCGCGCTTGAGCGACATCGACCCCCGCCGGGTGGTCCTGGAACTGGCCGTCGAGGCGTCGGGGCTCGGGACCTTCGACTGGGACCTCGTCACGGGCGAGCTCGTCTGGGACCAGCAGTTGCTGGACCTTTTCGGCTATGACGAGGGCAGTTTCAGCGGCACCATCGAGAGCTTTAACGCAAGGGTGCACCTGGGCGACCTGCCCCGAGTCGACGGCTTGCTGCGCCAGGCCATAGCGACCTGCGGCGAGTACGAAGCGGAGTACCGGATCGTCCTGCCAGATGGCACTAACCGCTGGATAGCTGCGCGCGGGCGAGCCCTGGCCGAGGGCGGCACCGAGGCGGTTCGACTTATCGGCGTCGCCTACGACGCCACCGCCTGTCGCGACCCCGAGGGTCGAGTGGCGCGCGTGCTCAGTTCGCTCGGGATGGCGTTTTTTGCTTTGGACCGGGAGTGGCGGTTCTCCTTTGTCAACTCCGAAGCAGAACGCGTTTTGCAACGCCTGCGTGAGGAGTTGCTGGGGGCCGTGCTCTGGGATGTGTTCCCTGCGGCGATCGGTTCGGAGTTCGAACGTT
>DASSZK010000363.1:0-8723 GCA_035702845.1 Acidimicrobiales bacterium | reverse complement strand
CGTAGCAAGAAAGTGCCTCTGACCTGCGGAGGGAGTGGGATTTGAACCCACGGGGAGCTTGCACTCCCAAGGCTTTTCAAGAGCGAGTGATCGTGTCGCTGGAGTAGGCCCGAGGCCGCTTGAACTGGGAAAAGTGACGGGCTGAAGTGCTCAGATCGGCTTGAGTAGGCCTGAGGTGGCTGGAGATTATGGCCAAAATTATGGCCAGCCCCTGTGCGGTGCGATGCGACGTCACCCGGGGCCGACGCGCTGGAGGAGCCTTCGTACCGCCGCTTGTAGTTGGGGGATGTCCTCTTTGACCGTGGCGGCCAGGACGGCGTGCGACGGTGTCGAACGACGGTGTCGAAGTAGCGATGAGCCAACCGGTCACGCATTGCGGCCACCGGGGCCCATGGAAGGTCGGGCTCGGTGGCCAACAGGTCGCGAGAGAGCGACTTCCCGGCCTTGTCGCCCTTGAGGAACCAGATCCGCGTCGCATCTCCGACGAGCCCGTCGTCGAGGTGGCCCAGCCCCAGTTGCTCCAATGGGTGTCGATGAGCCAGGAGGTCGTCTAGGCGTTGGCGGTCACTCGCACGGGAGATCTCGCTTCGAAGATCGGCATGAGACGTAGGCCTTTTGTGGACAGTTAGTCCCGCCGTGGTGGAGGATCGGACGTAGCGGGGGGCGGAACAGTGCCGGGCCCGAAGGCTGGTTCTGTAAGCCAAAGGACGGAGGCTGGCCCGACCAGAATGTCGGCAACTCTCAAATCTCCGGCGCCGCAGGGGTCAGGAGGCGGGGACTGTCCTGGCTCGAGGAGACTTCAGTTACTGTCTTTCAGGCACTGGGACACGGCCTTGTGGAACGTCACGGCCAGGGTGAGCATCTCTTGGGCGTCGGTTGGGAGCAGGTGCAGAGGTCTTTCTGGGCTGGGGTACTCAGCTTCATGACGGATCTGGCGGGCGGCCTGGTACTTTTTTAGGTCGTGCTCCGAGACGATGCCGGACATTGCCGCTCGCGCGTACTCGACCCGTGACCGGTGGGACCCGTCACCGCTCTTTGCTCGGAGGCCATTGGCGTTGAGGTGAGCATCGACGCAATGCCGGATCGCGTCGTAGGCACCGGTCAGAGCAAGCGAAGGGCTGACTTCGATCGCACGCTGAGCACCCGCGATGTTCTCGCCAGCGAGGTTGAGCAACGAACGTTGGTGGCGGGGATCTGGACGGGTTCGCTCCAGCCTTGCCGTCACCAACATTTCTTCAATGCTGGCCACGCCGCGCCCGGGGGAAGCTGCGCGACCGGCGCCGGTCGGCCCAGGTGGTACCACGCGGGCGCGGTCAGTGCCAGTGGCTCGGTCTTTCGGCTTGTTCTCAGCCACCAGCGCTCTTCCTGAACGGGATGGCCACCAGGGGCCCAGCCTTCAACCCGGCTACAAAGGAGCCAGCAGCGGGCTGGCGCCACTCCTGCTCGCTAAGCAAGTACGGGTTGACTTCCACGCCGGCGCGGTCTGCCACCTTGCCGGTGGCGTCCGCAACGGCGAACCGCGACATCCCTTCCCCCACCAGCAACACGTCCACATCACGGGGCGGCGGGCCCGGAGTGCCCTGGTGGCGGGCTGCCCACGACCCGAAGATCCAGGCCTCGTGTAGGCCGGCGACCTCGGCCAGTACCTCCGTTAGGAGGGCGAGCGGTCCGATCGTCTGGTCGAGCAGGTTCACCAGAGCGCCCGCCCACGGCAGTTGCCAGTTTGGCCCGACGGCCCGGTTTCGGCCCTCGGCTGTGATCGTCACGATCCCAGCGGCGTCTAGGCGTGCTACCTCGCGATGGGTGGTGGAGATCGGCTGGCCGATGTGCTCGGCCAGCGCAGAGATCGTCCAGTACCGGTTAGGGCCCACGTACAGGGCCCCAAGGATGGCAAGCTGGGTCTCCGACCTGAAGAGCGGCAGTAGTGGAGGGGCGGACGTTCCCACGTTCTTGAATATATCTCCCACTAAGCGGGTACAAGCCCACCTTCGGCCATCGCCGCCCCGCCGCCCCGCCGGCCCAGTTCGCTCGGCCATGTCGGCCAGCACTCCGGCGACGAGTTGATAGACGCTTTGGTTGTCGCCCTGGCAGGCCAGGCTCACCACGTCGGCGGGAGCGGCCCGAGAGGTCACGCGGCCCTGCGCGTCAAAGGTGTTGGTGACGCTCGCTCCGCCCCGGGAGGCTCTCGGAGGTTATGTCGTGGGCCAGTGCCGGGTTGGTATTGGAGCTGTCGTAGCTATATAAGTCGTGGTGCCGGTGCCGGTGCCGGGAACGGCTGCGGAATAAAGATCGGCCGGCCCGCCAGAGCTTGCCCCATTGGCACAGGCCTGGCCGTCGCCCGAGGCGAGCTTTCGTCGCAGACCGACTGGGCCGGTCGCACCATCGCTTACAGCTACGACGCCGACGGCAACCTGGTGTCGACCTCCTACCCCAACGGCGTGAGCGTGGCGAACACCTACGACCTGGGCGACGCCATGACCAGCCTGTCGGCGACCTCCGGCGGGGGCTCGCTCGCCGGCGCCAACTACAGCTTGGACAGCGCCGAACAACTCACCAACGAGACTGACAGCGGCGCCCTAGCCGCCTCGGGCCAGCCCTCTACGTCTTATTCCTACGACGCCGCCGACCGCCTTGGCTCGGTCACGCAGACAACCACTTACCCGAACGGCGTAAATGTCTCTGACAGCTTCGACCTGGCCGGCGCCATGACCGCCCTGACAGCCACGGCATCTGACGGCACCCTCGCCGCCGGCATCTCCTATGGCCTCGACAGCGCCGAGCAGGTGAGCGCCGAGACCGACGCCGGGGCGCTGTCTGGCTCTGTCAGCTACTCCTACGACAGCGCCGACCGCCTGGGGACAGTGGCCAAGGGGACTTCGGCGCCGGCAAGTGCCGCCTATGACCCCGCCGGCAACCCCACCACGTTGGCCACCGGTGCCACTCAGGCCTTCGACCGAGCGGGCGAGCTCACCTCGGCTACCGAGCCCTCGGGGGCCAAGGTCGCCTATACCTACAACCCGAGCGGGGACCGCACCGGCGCAACTACGACTGCACCCTCTGGGACGACTACCACCTCTGCCTACGGCTACAGCTGTGCATCCCGGCGATTGCGGACACCCGTTCCGGTTCAAAGCGGACACCGTGACGGTTCAAAGCGGACAGGTGCAGGGGCAGGTGGTGCCAGTGGTCGCTGTTCGGTTGTGGGTGGCCCGGTAAGGCCACCCACAAGGCTACGTGAAACGCTCAGGGCGACGGGGCCGGTTGGCGCTTGCGCATGGAGGCACCCTTCATGACGATGCGGTGCGAGGCCTGGAAGAGCCTGTCGACAACGGCGTCGGCCAGTGTCGGGTCTGCCATCGAGGGGTGCCACTTGTCCACGGGGACTTGGCTGGCGACCACCGTTGAGCGCACGCCGGCACGGTCCTCTACGACCTCGAGCAGGTCCCGGCACGCCTCGACCGAGGCGGGGGTCAATAAGAAATCATCGAGGACCAGCACGCCCACCCGTGCCAACTGCGACAGCAGGCGGGCGTAGCGGCCGTCGGCGCGTCCAAGGGCGAGGTCGTCAAGGAGCCTGGGGGTGCGCACGTAAAGGGCCGTGTGCCCGAGACGGACCGCCGAATTTGCCAGCGCGCACGCCAAGAAGCTCTTCCCGCAACCGGTGGGCCCGGTAACCAGTACATTGTGGTGCTCTCTCACCCACGGGCCCTGCGCCAAGGAGAGCACGACCGAGCGGTCCAGGCCCCGAGGAGCGCGGAAGTCGATGTCTTCGATGCTGGCAGGGTGACGCAGCTTGGCCGCCTTTAGCCGGGTGGCGAGGCGCCGGCTGTCACGGGCGTCGGCCTCTTTGTCCACCAACAACCCAAGGCGGTCGGCGAAGCTGAGCCCGTCATAGGTCCCTGGCGCAGATAGTTGTTCAGACAGGCCGGCGGCCATAGCGGCCAAGCCCAGGGCTTCCAATTTGTCGATGGTCTGTTCGGCCAGCACGGCTTAGGCCTGCCTTTCGTCAACGTAGGTGTTGTCCTCGCGGTAATAAGACGGCCCCCGCAGGTTCTCGTGCTCAGGCGGCGGCGGTGCCACCGGGGTTGGCCGCAACGGCACCCGGTCCAGGTTCTCGGCCAATATCGACTTCACGGACGTATAACTGACCGCCCCACTGGCCAGCGCTCGTGCGCACGCTGCGCCCAGGCGGTCGTTGCCATAGCGCTTGGCCAGGCTCATGAGGCCCAGGCAGGCCCTATAGGAGTGCTCGGGGTGGGGCTTGTCTTCGAGCAACTTGGCGGCCAGGGCCGCGGTGTCAGGGCTCACCGTGGTGGCCCAGCTCACCAGGCGGCTCGGTGTCCACTCCAGGTGCGCCCGGTGGCTGGCAGGCATGTGGGCGGGGTCGGTCACAAAGCGTTGCCGGCCGCGTTCGCGGGCATGGCTGGCGACGCGCCGAGAGCCCTTGTAGACCTCGATGACATCGGCACTGGCCCGCACCTCCAACTTCTGGCGGGCCAAGGTGTAGGGCACGGAGTAGTAGTGGCGGTCGTACTCGACGTGGTAGTCGATATTGGCCGTCACCTTCTTCCATTCGGCAAGCTCATAGGCGCTGGCGGGTAGCGCTCTTAGGGCCGGGAGCTCGAGCTCTTCGAAGAGCTCTTTCCTCGAAGTCGGCTCACCCCTGAACGGCTTGGCGTTGAGCTCGGCCACCTTGTCCCATATGGCTTTGTTCAGCTCCACCAGGCTGAAGAACTGGCGGTTGCGCAAAGGGGCGAGCACCCAGCGCTCTACTTGTAGCACGCCCGCTTCGACTGCGGCTTTATCGTTCACCGTCAACTGCTCGAAGCAGCAGTGATCGGCTGCGGTTCCGTATTACCCATCCGTTCCACCCGTTGAAGGGCGAGGAGTACGACCTGGTCGGCTTCACTCACACGTGGGGTGAGCACCGGGTGTTCTTCCGCAAATCCGGTGACCAGCGTGTTTGCTCACTGCCGGCGAGCTGGACCGATGTGGAAGGGCCGGACCCCTTCTTGGTCATGTCGGCCGGCCGGTCGCTGTTCCGCCCAGCCGATCTGCTCGCGTTGGCCGCTCTGCTCGACGGTCTACACCCGCTGAATCCTCGCCGTCGTGTAAGGCGAACTATGCCGGACGTGTAAGGTGGATTTTGCCGGTGCACGCGCCTCTCCTTGCCCTTGTAGCAGCTATTGACCTCGTTGTGTCGTGCTGTGGTGCGAGAACTATGAAGAATGATGCTTGACAACCGTAGGAGGTTCGGCATAATGAGACTTACATCGTTGTGATTATCGGGAGGTGTGATGGCCAGAAGGAAGCCGGACCCCAAAGAGGAAGCGCTGCGGGCAGCACGGGCGCTCAATCCTCGGCCGGAGGGCGTGAGGGACCCACAGTTCGCCGGGCCCGGGTTCTTCGACGCCCGGGACCTAGTGCAGGTGAAGTACGAGATGCTGCGCCGAGCGGACCAGGGGGGGTCGACCGTCAGCGACGCGGCGGCCACTTTCGGCTTCTCCAGACCGTCGTTTTATGAGGCTAAGGCGGCCTTCGAGGCGGGTGGCCTCCCGGGGCTGTTGCCCAAGCGGCCCGGGCCGAGGCGGGCTCACAAGCTGTCGGAGGCGGTCGTGGAGCGCCTGGAGGAGGTAGCCGCCGCCGGCCCGGCGCCCTCGTCGGCGGACCTGGCCGAGCTTGTCCACGCCGAGTTCGGGCTGCGGGTGCACCCCAGAAGTATTGAGCGTGCACTGGCTCGCCGCCCAAAAGACCGAAGCGGGCCGACCATATGACAGACCAGTCTGCGGATGAGATCCGCGCCGGCTATGAGGCCCTGCGGGCGGTGGCGACCGGACAGGGCCCCTGCGGCACTCCCAGAGGCTTGACGCTGCTCTTGAGTCAGGGCCTTCCGGCGTGGGTGCGGTCCTGGGCGCCTCTGGCACCGCCCTGCCCGGTCGTCCCTGTTGCTCAGCGAGCCGGCACGACCGGCGCCGGTGCCGAGGTGGTGCGTGTGCTGACCGAGATGGCGCTGGGTTGTCGTCCTCAGCTGGTGAAGTCATGAACCTCGACGCCCACCACAAGATCACCGCCTCGCACCTGTCCCGCCAGGCATACCTGTATGTCCGCCAGTCCACCCTGCGCCAAGTGCTGGAGAACACCGAGTCGACCAAACGGCAGTACGCGCTGCGGGAGCGGGCGGTGGCGCTCGGCTGGAAGCCAGACCAGGTGGTGGTGATCGACTCCGACTTGGGCCAGTCCGGTGCCGACACGGACCGTGCCGGTTTCCAGCGCCTGGTCGCCGCCGTCGGCGTCGGAGAGGTCGGCGTGGTGCTCGGCTTGGAGGTCTCCCGCTTGGCCCGCAGCTCTTCGGACTGGCACCGCTTGCTGGAGATCTGCGCACTGGCCGGCACGCTGATCCTGGACGAGGACGGCCTGTACGACCCGGCCCATTTCAACGACCGGCTGCTCTTGGGCATGAAAGGCACCATGTCCGAAGCCGAACTGCATGTGCTCAGGGCACGGCTCATCGGCGGCCAGCTGGCCAAGGCCAGCCGCGGTGAGCTCGAGGTCCCCCTGCCGGCCGGCTTGGTCTACGACGCCACCGCCAAGGTGGTGATCGACCCCGACCAGTCCGTCCAGCAAGCCTTGCAGCAGTTCTTTGAGACCTTCCGCCGGACCGGGTCGGCGACAGCCACCGTGCGCGCCTTTCGAGAACAGGGCCTGCTATTCCCCCGCCGGGAGCAGTCCGGCCCTCACAGAGGTGATCTCACCTGGGGCGCGCTGTTGCACTACCGGGCCCTCAACGTGTTGAAGAACCCCCGTTACGCCGGAGCTTTCGCCTACGGGCGCACCCGGGCGACCAAGCCCGGCCAACCGAGCGGGTTGCGCCACAGGCTCCCCCGGGACGAATGGCACACCCTCATCCTCGACGCCCATCCCGGCTACATCACCTGGGCCGAGTACGAAGACAACCTGGCCCGGCTGCAGGCCAACTCCGCCGCGTATGGCGCAGACCGCCGCCACGGGCCGCCCCGGGAGGGGCCCGCCCTGCTCCAGGGCCTGGCCATCTGTGGACGTTGCGGCGGGCGCATGACCGTCCGCTATTACATCCGCCACGGCCAGCCCGTGCCCCAGTACTGCTGCCAGTCCGAAGGCATCAAACGAGCCGAGCCCCCCTGCCAGCGGGTCGTGGGGGCCGATATCGACCGCGCCGTCGGCGACCTGCTCGTCGGCACGATGACCCCCCTCGCACTCGAGGTGGCGCTCTCGGTCCAAGACGAGTTGACTGCGCGAGCCGGAGAAGTCGATCGCTTGCGCCGCCAGCAGGTGGAACGGGCCCGCTACGAAGCCGAGCTCGCACAACGGCGTTACCTGCGCGTCGACCCCGACAACCGTCTTGTTGCTGCCACTCTCGAAGCGGAGTGGAACAACAAGCTGCGCGCCCTTGACGCCACCCAAGATGACTACGAGCGTCGACGACAAGCCGACACCCTCCTCGATGACGACAGCCGGCAGCGCATCCTGGCGCTGGCCACCGACTTCCCCCGCCTCTGGCAAGACCCGGGCACGCCAGCACGCGAGCGCAAACGCATGGCCCGGCTGCTCATCGAGGACGTGACCCTGCTCCTCGGCAACCAAGTGCTCGATGTTCATGTCCGCTTCCGGGGCGGCGACAGCCGCAGCTTCCAGTTGGCCCGGCCGAGGTCGATCACCGACCTGCGCAAGCTCGACCCTGCCGTCGTGGCCGAGGTCGACCGGCTCATCGACGACCACACCGACGCCGAGATCGCGGCCGCCCTCGACTCCGCCGGTTTCCAGCCACCCGTTGGCAGCCGCTTCACCATCTGGATCGTCTGGAAGATCCGCCGAGCGCATGGTCTCGGGTCCCGCCGTGAGCGGCTGCGCCGGCGCGGCATGCTCACCCTCGAGGAGATGGCCGAGTCCCTGGGCGTCCATCCTCAGACCGTCAAGGACCGCGCTCGCCGCGGTCAGATCCAGTCTGTGGTCTACAACGAGAAGAACGAGCGGCTCTACGCCCCACCCCAACCGGCGGCCACGGTTGCCTGCGCTCACTGCGGCAAGTCCATCCCAGAGCGCTGCAGCCAAGGCCAACGCCAAAAGTACTGCTGCGTGTCCTGCCGCACCGGCGCCTACGCGGCCCGTCGGACCGCGGCAGGATGGGCCCGGCCTCCACGGCGTCGGTGACCCGGCACCCATGCCACTACGTCTTCTTTCATATCCCACCAGGAGGTGCAGTTAGTTGCCCAAGCCTTATCGCGGGGGTGAGCCGCCCGTGTGGGCAAGATGACCGTGCCGTAATGACGGGCCATCTCCGCGTAGGAGGCATTTACCTCCGGGTCGTAGTAGCACGCCTTTGTCACGCCTGCTTTTAGGTTGTCAGGCGTGGTCGCCTCGGGGACGCCTCCGAACGCTTCATAGGCGTGCACATGGGCCTTTAGCCAGCTGGCCAGGTCCTGGCTGGGCGATGCCTCGACGTAGAGCATGCCCGAGCACCCGAGCAGGGCCACGAAGACCTGGGCCGCCGACACATTGCCGGTGACCGGGTCGCTCAGCGCCACGGTGTCGCCGCAGTAGTCGACGAACATCCTGGCCCCGGGGGCGAAGTTGAGGCGCATGACGACGTCCTGGGTGGCTAGCCAAGCCCGGTAGTGGGCGCAGAACTGCGTGTAGCCGAAGCCCTCGGGCTGATCGGCGCGCCACTCCAGCCACAACAGGCGCAT
>DASSZK010000344.1:0-3852 GCA_035702845.1 Acidimicrobiales bacterium | reverse complement strand
CGTAGCAAGAAAGTGCCTCTGACCTGCGGAGGGAGTGGGATTTGAACCCACGGGGAGCTTGCACTCCCAAGGCTTTTCAAGAGCGAGTGATCGTGTCGCTGGAGTAGGCCCGAGGCCGCTTGAACTGGGAAAAGTGACGGGGTGAAGCGCTCAGATCGGCTTGAGTAGGCCTGAGGCGGCTGGAGATTATGGCCAAAATTATGGCCAGCCCCTGTGCGGTGCTATGCGGTCACCCGGGTCGCGCTGGAGGAGCCGTCGTACCGCCGCTTATAGTTGGGGCAGGTCATCTTTGACCGTGGCGGCTAGGACGGCGTGCGAGGTGTCGAAGTAGCGATGAGCCAACCGGTCACGCATTGCGGCCACCTGGGCCCATGGAATGTCGGGTTCGGTGGCCAACAGGTCGGGAGAGAGGAACTTCACGGCCTCGCCCACCTCGATGAGCCGGACGCGCACGGCGTCGAAGACGAGCCCGTCGTCAAGTTCGCCCCGCCCGAGGTGCTCGCCAATGGCGTCGATGGCGGCCAGGATGTCGTCTGGACGTTGGCGGTCACGCCGGGTCAAAGGGGGACGGCCTCGGCCAGTACACCCTCAGCGAGGCCCGGCTTCAAGTCCGCAGCGGGGACGAGGTCGACAGGGGCACCGAGCAAGGCCTCCAGGTCGGCCTGGCAGCGAGCCAGGACTAACAAGCCAGTCCCGGGCGGGACATCGATGAGGATGTCTATATCGCTGCCTGGCTTTTCCTCCCCGCGGGCGACGCTACCGAACAGGCGAGGGCGGCCCAGGGCGTAGCGACCGAGGACCTCCAAGACGTCATCGCGATGATCGCTGACCGACCGAGCCAGCGGTCGAGCATGTCGTAGCTCTGGAACGGGCGAGATGCGGACCTCGAGAGCCAGGCCGGTCGCCTCGACGAGGCGGCCAAGGGTTGGCAGCGACGGTTGACGTGCGCCGGACTCGTACGCGCTGATAACGCTTTGCGTCACTCCCGCGCGCTCGGCCAGGTCGGCTTGGGACAGTCCCGCCCGGTTCCGCGCACTTCGTAGAAGTTCGCCTGCCGTGCGCACACGCCCAGTATAGCGGATCGTCGATATTAGGGCAGGGCCAGCCCCCCGGCGCGCAGGGGAGTTCGGCCAGCACGGGGTGGGCCGACTGGTACGCGCGCGATTTGGGCCGGACAGTCGGCGAGCCGCTCGCTGAACGGCAGGAGCCGACGGGCCAAGCTGCAGCCTCTGACGTCGGCAAGTCCACCCAGGCATTGGCTCAGCACCGAGACCCAGCAATGTCGGCCATCTTGAGCGACCTGTCGTTACCGGTTGTGCGACCGGGCTGGCAGACCACCCCGGCTCTGAGGGCGAACGAAAAGCTCACCTCCGGAAGGCAGACATACGAGCGCTAAGCGCTTACCATTGTGCCTGCTCGGCCAAAGGCCACCGAGGTGCTTTCTGTGGGATTTATAAAAAAATGGGTATCGGACCGCTACCGCACAGGGCACCGAAGCGAGGTCCTTCGGCCCCCTGCCTGCAGCTCTCGTCCTGACATATCACCACTCTCAGTGGTTCTACGCGTCTCGGCAATCCAGGAAAATGGGGCTCACTATTAGGACGGGGCCGCCCACCTACTGCTAACTATTGGGTTGCACTTTTCTTCCCGCCCGAGAAAGGCTTCAACCACGATGGCGAAAGCCGCAGTTGCCCTCTACACGCGCGCCCTGAAGGCCACCAGAGCCCGACGGGTGCTGCGGCGCGTCGTCATATCGGGCATTTCAGCCTCTTTTGTCGCCGGCAGCTTGACAGCCGTCGTCGCGCCGTCGGCCTTGGCCGCGCCGCGACCAGGCGTTAAGGTCTACTCAGGCGCTTTTATACCGAAGAGCACGGCTGCCAAGCCCACTTGGGGCCCGAAGCTCTCGGCCGAGCTGACCGCCTTCGGGGCGACCCTGAAGCCACCGCAACGGGACAACGCGTCGGCTGGGACATTGCCGGACACGGCGACCCAGTCCCCCACGAGCGCCAGTACCTTCAGCTCGACCTACAAAGAGCCCGACGGTTCGTTTTGGACCGAGTACTCAAGCGCCCCGCTCAATTTCCGCAACCCGTCAGGGCATTGGCAGCGCATTGACCCGACGCTTCACCCGGTCGCGGGCCACCCAGGCAATTTCATCAGCGGCGCCAACACCTGGCACGTAACTTTCGGCCCTTTGCCGGGCCGGGGCATTGAACTTTACTCGGGCCACCGGCACCTCTCGCTGGTGGCTAAAGGCACGTCGCACGTCGCACCTGCGCTCGACCCTTCCGACCCGACACGGGTGACCTATAAAGACGCTTGGCCCGGTACTGACCTGTCTTACACGGTCACGCCCGCCGGCATAAAAGAAGACATCTTGATAAAGGGCTCCTCGGCGCCGAGCACCTTTGACTTCTCCACACCGGGGGCCGACCTCGGGGCCCCTGGCGAGCGCCTAGCCGGCCCCGACCACGGCCTGCCCGCCAACTGGTACTTCGTCGCCCCCGCCACCACCGACCGGCGCGGGAGGCCCCAACCCGGCGCAGGCGTGGCATTGTCGGCAGATGGCGCCGGTGCCAGTGTCTCGGTCAATGCCAAGTGGCTGCAACGCCAGCCGGCTTCGGCGTTCCCCATCGACCTCGACCCCTCGGTGGGCTACGACGTGAACGGCATCCCACCGTGGCTATGGGACGGCACTGACGCGGCGGTGTTCTGCTTGAACTCGGCCGGCTACAGCGGTCACCCCTCGGGTGGCCCGTACACGACGTGCACCCTGCCTAGCGGTTACGTCGGGGCCAAGATCGGCTACGACGGCAAGACCGACTGGCAGACCGAACTTGCCTTCGATGTCCCTTCGCCCTCGACGATGCAAGAACCGCCCGGCTGTGACGCCGCGTCGGTGGGGTCTACGTCCCAGCCACCCGACTGCATAGTGGTGCGCTGGGCACAGCTCGGGCTCGGCACGGGCTCAGGCCAGGAGAACTCAGGCCCGGGCTATGTGAACGTGTTCGCCGGCAAGGCCGATTACACCTACGGTGACGTCGGGCCCTATGTGCTCGCCAGCACCTACGAAGCGCCGTACTCAGGCGGTTCGTCGCCGGTGACGCTGCGTGCCGGGGCCAGCGGGGACTTCTTCCCCTGTGGGTCGACCTCGGCTACAACCACCAACCTGGGCGACTTCTACCAGGACGCCGTCTGTGGCACCACCGTCCCCTACATAACCATCGGCGCCAGCGCCACCTCTGGCGGCACGGGCTCGGCGTCTTCGAGCGCGCTCGGTTGTAGCGGCGGCGTAGGTAACTGCGGCCCCTACCAGAGCTTCCAGTACATGAACTTCTGGGCTCATTACGACTACGCCCCCACGGCCCCCACCCAGGCCGGGCCAGCGGACGGTTACATCTCGCCGTACAGCGATGCAGCGGTTTGGGTCAACCCCGGAGCGGACGCCGACGGCGACAACCTCTCCTACGACTACCTGATCAAAGGTTCGGACGGCTCGACGCGCCAAAGCGGCTGGACCTCTTCGCTCGCCTGGGACTTCCCGGTGTCCGCCGGGGTCTCCTATTACTGGACCGCGTACGTGTCCGACGGCTTTTCCATAACGCCGACACAGTGGAAAGGCACCCTGGCAGGCCCAGACGGGGCTACCCAGTCAGGCCCAGCGCCGCTTTTCCCTGCCGGTGGGCCGCTTTCGACCGACCAGTTCGGCGGTTACGACCCATCGGGCTGTGACTGCGGCTCATTTACCGCCGTCCCGAACAACGAAGTGCTGCCCAGTAGCGGCGACCTGGTGGAAGCCACCTCTGACATCTCGGTCCCAGGTGCAGGCATGCCCCTTAGCTTTGAGCGCAC
>DASSZK010000313.1:0-8917 GCA_035702845.1 Acidimicrobiales bacterium | reverse complement strand
AACTGGGTGCCTGCATGGACAGGCTGAAGCTGGGGTTCTGGTACCCCGGGTCGTACGGCTCGAAGAAGGGGCCGATTATGGCTACCAGGATGAAGAAGGTAAGTATCCCAGCGCCAACCTTGGCCTTGCCTGGTAGGCGGCGCCAAAAACCCCGGCTCGACGCCTTCCTGCTTGACACCGACGGTTCGGTGGTAACCGGTAGAGCCAGCGCCATCACGCACCCCTACTGCGAGCCCGGGGGTCCACGAGGATGTAGACCAGGTCGACGAAAAGATTGGCCAGGAGGACCGCAAAGGTGATCGTGAGGAAGATCGCCTGCATCAGCGGGTAATCGTTGGAGGTCACCGCCGTGATCAGCAGTTGCCCGACTCCCGGGTATGCGAACACGATCTCCATGACGATCGCCCCACTGACGACGAAGCCCAGGGCGTTGGCGAAACCTGAGAGCTGGGGGAGGATGGCGTTACGGGCGCCATAAGTGAAGACCACCCGGCGCGGCCGCAAGCCCTTGGCCTGGGCTGCGAGCACGTAGTCCTCGGCGACCGTGGTGATCATCACATTGCGCATCTGGAGCGTCCAGCCGGCCACGTTGGTTATGACGATGGTCAGTGCGGGCAGCAGTGAGTGCCATACCGCGTTTGAGATGAACGACCAGGTCAAGCCGGGCTGAGTCACCGCCCCGTTGTAACCCTGTGCGGCAGGGAGCCAGCCGAGGTTCAAGGAGAAAACCGTGATCAGCAACAAGGCGAGAAAGAAATAAGGGAGCGCCTGGAGGAAGGTCAAGCCCATGAGCGCCTGGTCCGCCCACCCGCCGGTACGCCACCCCGAAAGGATCCCGAGGCCCGTACCGAGGAAGAACGCGATCACCGTCGCCGTGCCCACGAGCACCAGCGTCCAAGGCAGCGCCGCCCCGAGGACGCTCGACACGGGGGATGGGAACTGGGCGAGGTCTGTGCCGAACTTGAGCTGGACCACATCGCCGAGGTAGACGACGTACTGGTGCCACAGGCTGCCTGGATGGCCAACCCCCAGCAGCGCCTCCAGCGCCTTGTAGGCCCCCGGCTGCAATGAGGGGAACTTCGACATGATCGCCTCGACGGCGTTCCCAGGCACGAGCCGGGGGACGAAGAAGTTGATCGTCACGGCAAAGAACGCAGCCACCGCATAGAAGCCCAGGCGGCGAGCTATAAAGCGCACAGGCCCTCACCTCCCCCGGTCCGTGCCGGCACGAACCCGTCTTGCCGGGGCTCAGCCCCTCTGAACGTCGACATGTCCTCCCCCGACTCCCAGTGCGTCCGGGAGCCTATCCCCAACTCGGACAAACTGCACGGCGGCAGCTTAACCGGTTCGGTACTCCCCGATGTTGGTAGCAGGCCTGCTGCGTGGCTACGGCGCCTTCCTTGGCTGCGCCACATTACGCGCACCAGTGGCTCCGCCACGTGGCTGGTGCCTTTCCTTTTGTCTTGATCGAGTCAGGGCTTCGTACCCGCGCCCAGGCCTGGGCCTAACGTTCCTATGGGCCGATCTGGGGGGATCCCTTCATTAGCGCCACCACCGGCGCGCCCGCGGCCTCAGCGCAAACGCTAACCAAGGAGAAGGAATGAGTCACACAGAGTTGCCCGGAGCGCATGTTCCGGCGGCAAGCCGAGGATGGGGGCGCCGTCGCCTCTCTGTCCTTGCGGCAACGGCCATGGTCGCCGGTGCGGGGCTGAGCATGGTACCGGCAGCCGTCGCTGCCGCTAGCAGCACTCCCGACCTCGGGCCAAACGTAATTATCTTCAACGCTAGCGAGAGCCAGAGCACCATCCAGGCCACGCTCAACAGCATCGCTACGAGCCAGGTGCCTACGTCGGCGCAGTTCAACAGCAACCGCTATGCCATCTTCTTCGAGCCAGGCACGTACGGCACCGCATCCAACCCGCTGGTTTTCCAGGTGGGTTACTACGAAGAGGTCGCGGGCCTGGGGGCGATGCCCGGGGACACCGTCATCAACGGCCAGATCGATGCCTTCCCCAACACACTGCAGTGCAGTGACGCCTCCCAGAGCTACTGCTGGGAGAACTCGACGGACAACTTCTGGCGGTCGCTTTCCAACCTGGAGCTCAATGTCCAGGGCGACCCGTCCCAGCTCACGGGCCCGCCGCTCGCCCAGGCCAGCCCTCCCATCAGCAACCCGGGCGCAGCCAATTGCTATGGCGGCAACAACGACTTCTGGTCGGTGTCCCAGGCCTCCCCGCTGCGTCGCCTCCTGGTCAACGGCAACCTGGTCTTCCAGGCCTGGTGCTCCGCTACCGGCTACGGCGGCACGGACTATGCCAGCGGTGGTTTCGTCGCTGACACGCAGATCAATGGCCAGGCCCTGACGCTTGGCAACCAGCAGTACTTCTTCCGCAACAGCAGCATCACCTCTGCGGCGGGCTGCCCCAACGGTCTGTGGAACAACACTTACTCGGGCGTCGTTGGCGCCCCAGCTCCGGTGTTCTCCGGCTCTTGCCAGCAGAACACGGTGCTACCCACCAGCCCCACCACAGAGGAGCAGCCGTTCCTCTACACGGACTCGACCGGGAGCAACTGGAGCGTGTTCGTGCCGTCTGTCCAGCACAACACCTCCGGCACCTCCTGGGCCAGTGGCAGCGAGGCCGGTAGCTCCGTCCCGCTGAGCTCGTTCTTCGTGGCCAGCCCCTCCACCCCCGTCTACCAGATCGACTCGGCACTGGCCCGGGGCATGAACCTGATGCTCACGCCGGGTATCTACAACCTCGATGCGCCGATCGTCGTCGTCCACCCCGACACCATTGTCATGGGCCTGGGCTTCGCGACGCTCGTACCTCAACGAGGGAACGCCGCACTGGTGGCCATACCGAGCTCAGGAGTGAAGATCTCCGGGCTGATCGTGGATGCCGGCCCGGTCAACTCCCCGGTCCTTATGTCTGTCGGTACGCCCGGGCGTGCATTGGGCCACAACGCTGACTCAGCGAGCAACCCGGACCTGATCTCGTCGGTGTACTTCCGCATCGGCGGCGCCGAGACCACCCCCACCTCGGCCAACGTCAGCCTCCTGGACAACGCCAGCAACTCGATCATCGATGACCTGTGGGCCTGGCGCGCCGACCACAACCAGGCCGGCACGACCAGCTGGACGTACAACAAGGGCGATACCGGCGTTGTTGTAACCGGGGACAACGTGACCGCTTACGGTCTTGCCGTCGAGCACTACCAGAAGTACGAGGTCATCTGGTCCGGCAACAACGGCACCGACGTGTTCTTCCAGAACGAGCTGCCCTACGACCCGCCGAGCCAGTCCGCCTGGATGGCCACGCCTACCCAGGACGGGTACCCCGCCTTCTACGTAACCCCGAACGTCACCTCGTTCAACGGCTACGGCATGGGCAGCTACGTGGTCTTCATCAGCACGAGTGCAACGCTGTACAACAGCGAGGCTTTCGAGGCCCCGACCACGTGCGGTGTGCAATTCCATAACATCTTCGGCGTGTGGATCGCAGGATCCGGCGGCGACAACTCGATCATCGATGGCACCGGCGGTCCGGTGACCTCGACCAACCCGGGCACCGTCACACCGGTGGACCTGGCGCAGTACCCGACGAGCTGCTAGTAGCAGCATCGTTGGCGGAACCGTAGACAAGGGAGGCCGGGGCAACCCGGCCTCCCTTCGCGCTGTGACAGTGTCGTACCAGGTGACAGTGTCGTACCAGGTGTCGTAACAGGTGACAGTGTTGTAACGGCCGCGCGTCAGTCGCCGCTAGCTCGCTGGGCGCCTATGCTTGGAGGCGCGGCCAGGCGAGACGGAAGAGCCTTCCCCCGGACCGTTCGTCCTGTCTCGCACACTTCCACTCCTTATCCGGCAAGGCGCCCCCCCACTCAGGAAGAAGGCAGCGGCCGCTTGACCCAGCCATCTCGCACAACGAGGCCCCAATGGTCGAAACGCTAGCGACGACCCGATCACCGTTGGTCCCGAACCTCTGGGTGAAGGCCCGGGTAGGCAACCACGTCGCCCGTTGTGCGGCCAAGGGCGTCTTAGCCCTCGGCACCCTGAGCTTGGCACTCGGGCCAGTTGGTACGCCTGCTCACGCCGCCGGCTTTCCCGCCGCTCAAGCGCCAGCATCCACAGGGACGACGGGCGCCTCGGCAAGGCTCGTAGCGGCTGGCGCAGCCCAGCCCGGACCGAGTGCCACCACTGGGGCCTACGCGGCGGCGCCTGCAGCAACGACCACCACTACGGGTACCAGTGGCCCCCCCGCGAGCTCGAGCACCTCTCCGACGACGACGACAAATACGGGCACAAGCACGACGGTACCGACGGGTACCACAGGCCCGACGACGGGCAGCACCGCCACGACCGCCAGCACAGTCCCAACGGGGACTACCAGCCCCAGCCCAACGAGCACGAGCACGACCACGACCACCGGCGTGCCGGTACCCCCGGGCACTGGCCCCTCCAGTACCGGCGGGGCACCAACCTCAACGACGTCGGGGCCCGTTACAACGAAGACCACCCAGGCGCCTGGTACTGGGCCATCCACCACCTCGGGGCCATCCACCACCTCGGGGCCCTCCACCACCTCGGCGCCCTCCACCACCTCGGTGCCTGGTTCGCCGACCACAACCGGCAATGAAGGACCACCGACCACTCCGCCTGGTGGCGATGGGACGAACTCCGGACGAGCCGTACCTCCCTCATGGCCGGCGAGCGAGGGGACGACCGGTGGGAGCACCACGATGCCGAGCGGTCCCTCGGTCACGACCGTCCCCGCTACGACGGTTACCGTGACGACCAGGCGCCGCACGGGCGGCCACGGCTCACCCTCCTCGTCCCCCAACGCACCGACCACCACGTTGGCGCTGCCCCCCCAGGCCCGGGTCCTCGCCCTGCCGGCGACATCGACGACCGCTGGCGCCTCCAGCTCGCCGGTCGTCTCGGCTCCTAGCCAGACCGTCGCAGGCCAGCGCGTTGTCCTCGTGGGCTCGGGCTTCAAGGCGGGGAGCTCTGTCGAGCTGGTCCTCGAAACCGCACGGCCAGTGAAGCTGGCCAATGTGAAGGCCGACCAGCGCGGAGCGTTCCGCGCCGCTGTCGTCATGCCAAGCGCAAAACCCGGCGCGCATCGCATAAAGGTTGTCGGTATCTCCCTTTCCGGGTCGCGCCTAGCTCTGGCTGCCAGTGTCAGCTACGGCGCCGGACCGGGCTACCTGGCGGCCGATGACAGCGCGCTGGCGAGCCCCGCGCTCCTCACTCTGTCGGTAGTGGTCCCGCTCGCGACCTGGTTGGCGCTCGAGATCACGGGCTGGCGGCGGCGCCGGACCGAGCGGACGCCGAGCCGTTAAAGGCGCCCTGCTAGGCCCATGACGACAGCCAGGGACCTGCTTGTCCGGCGCCGTACGCGATCATGGGGACCATGGGTGTACGAGAAGACTGCCGTCACTACCTGAAGCGCAGTACGGCAGCCGGGGAGGCGATGGAGCGCTGCCGTGTGGGCGCTGGAGAAGAGCACCCGTTCGCCTGCCCCGATGGTTGTCTTTTTTTCGAAGAGCGCGTTTTTTCCCGAGCCGGGTGGGCAGCGCCAACAGCAGAGCCGATGTCCAATACCTCCCTTGGTCTGTCGGCGTTGCCTCCTCCGCGCCCCAAGCCGGCACCGGCCCCGCGCACCGGCCAGACCCCAAGCAAGAAAAAGGGGCGTAAAGGCCGTTGAGCGACGACCACGAGCTAGTCGGGCGCGTGGCAACCGTTACCGTGCCGATCCGCCCGGGCAAACCCGGCGAGGTGGTGCTAAGCGTGCGCGGGGGTACGGAGGCTTTCGCAGCCTGGGCCGACGAGGCGATCACCAAGGGCCAAAAGGTTGTAGTGGTGGACCAGACCGGTGCGAGGAGCGTTCAGGTAACCACCTTGTAGCCTGGGCGCGATTGTGGCATGCTCCCGCTAGGGCGAGCATTGGAGCCCTCGCCAAAGGAGGAGCCCATGCTTTTCTGGCACGTACCAGCGCCCAATGAAGCGCTTTTGATATCCGGCTCGAAGCGCCGGGGACAGGGTGGCCCCGAGTTCCGCATCGTCACGGGGCACGGGTGCTTCGTGCTGCCGATCAAGCAAAAGTGGAGGGTCCTTTCGCTTTCTTTGCGGGAGGCCGAGATCGTCGAAGACGTGATAACCAAGCAGGGCATCCGGCTAAAGGTCCGCGCCGTCACCGTGTTCAAGGTCGGTGACGACCCGGCATCCATCGCCAACGCCGCCCGGCGCTTCCTCGCCGAACAGACTCAAATCGAGAGCCTGGTCGGGCGCATATTTGCCGGCCACCTGCGCAGCATCATCGGTGGTTTGACCGTCGAGGAGATCATCAGCGATCGCGACCGGGTCGCTCAGGAAATAAAAGACGGCTGCCACACCGAGATGGAGAAACTCGGCCTGGTCGTGGACGGGCTCGCCATCCAAGAGGTGGAGGACACCACGGGTTACATCAACAACCTTGCCGCGCCCCACTCGGCCGCCGTGGCCAGCCAAGCGCGGATCGCCGCTGCCAAGGCCGACGAGGAGGCCACCCAGCGCGAGCAGGAGGCCGCTGCCCTAAAGGCGCAGTACATCAGGGACGCTTCCATCAGCCAGGCCGGGTATTCGGCCGAGGTTGACAGGGCCAAAGCCGAGGCCGCCCAGGCTGGTCCCCTTGCCCAAGCACAGGCGTCGCAAAACGTGATCGAACAGCAAACGCTGCTCGCCCAAAGGCAAGCGGAGTTGGCCGCGCAAAAGCTCGAAGCAGAGGTCCGCCGTCCCGCCGATGCGGAGGCTTACAAGCAGCGGACGTTGGCGGAGGCAGCCAGGGACACAGTAAAGATGAACACCGAGGCCGAGGTCTACCGGAAAGTCCAGCTGGCAACCGCTGACCGAGACAGTAACAAGCTGTCGGTCGAAGCCGAATCACTGCGCCGGCGCCAGATGGCCGAAGCCGACGCAGACGCCATCAAGGCGAGCGCAGAGGGCAATGCCCAAGCGGCCAAATCCCTTGCCGACGGCGAAGCGTACAAGGTCCGCCAGTTGGCCCAAGCGGACAGCGACTCCATAACCGTCCGCGCCGCGAGCCTGGCGTCTGGCAACCAGGAGCTGATCGCGGCAAAACAACTCGTGGACAACCTTCCCGAAATTGTCGCTGCCGCTTCTTCGGCTATCGGGAGCTCGAACCTGACGGTGTTAAACGGTGGAGAGGGGCTCAACCAGCTGGTCGCCCAGGTAGTGGCCCAGGGTCTGTCCGTCTACCACTCCCTGCGCCAATCCGTTGCGGCACCAGCAGCCAAAAATGGCGCTACTCACGCCGCCCAAGAGGACGGCAATGCCGAAGCTGTCGCCGTCTAGCCAACCCGGGCCGGTCTATTGAACGCGGCGGACCACCGGTGTCAGACGTAGACGGCTTGGAAAGGTCAGCTCTCTACCGGCCCACCAAGCCAGTCCACGCGGATGCCGGTGGAGCTCAGCCATTCCACGGCGGCGTCGAGGGCCCCCCTTTCGCCGGAGAGCTCACACACGATCCACCCAGCGTGCTCTTCCACATTTGCACGCCGGATATTCGCCGTCACGCCGTGGTCGAGCGCCAAACGGGATATCACCGGTTCGCCGACCAACGGCTCTGGGAATGTCAAACGGGCTCTCACCGACGGCATGACTTCGCCTCCTGCGAATTGACCTGCTCCAGGTTGAGCGCCTGGTTCAAGTTGCCTGAGCGCAGCCCTTCCAGGTCGAGGGTTACATAACGGTAACCGGCGGCGCGCACGGCGCCAACGACATCGGCCCGGTACTCCAAGGCCGCGGCCAGGTCCGCCAGAGGCAGTTCGACCCGGGCAAGATCGCCGTAATGGCGCACGCGCGACGACCTGAACCCGAGGTCGCGCAGCGCTGCCTCGGCACGGGCGACCGAGCTCAGCGTCCGGAGGCTCACCGGCTCGCCGTAGGGGACGCGCGAGGCCAGGCAGGCGGCAGCCGGCTTATCCCACGTGCGAAGACCGAGCCGCCGGGAGAAGTCCCGGACATCCTCTTTACGGAAACCGGCGTCGACCAGGGGGAACACCGCTCCCGCGTCGCTAGCCGCCCGCTGGCCAGGACGGTAGTCACCCAGGTCGTCGAGGTTCGTCCCGAGGGCAATCGAGGCACTCGGCCCGAGCTCGCGGGCGACCGGCCATAAGGCGCTCATTAGCTCGTCCTTGCAGTGCCAGCAGCGATCTGCCCCATTGGCCACGTACTCAGGACGGTCCATCTCAGCCGTGCGGACCTCCCGGTAGGCAAGTGCCCACTCTTTGGCAATGGCCCGGCAGTCGGCGAGCTCGCCGGGTGCCAGCGAAGGCGAAACGGCCGTTACCGCAAGGGCCCCGCCCGTCCCGAGCGTGTCATGTGCGACCCAGGCCAGGAAAGCGGAATCCGAGCCGCCGCTGAAGGCCACCACCAAAGGTGCCAGCTCCTCCACGCGGAGACGCAATGCCTCCAGCGAGGCCGTCACTGGCCGAGCCCGCAAAGGGCGAGGACCTCAGTCAGAGGCGCCACGATGCCGGTGTAGAACGGCCCGAAGTCGGCGTAACGGGCGGACGCCTCATCGAAACGCATGGTGTAGACGCACTCCTTTAGGTCGTCCAGGGTGTTGGCGAACAGGGTGACACCCCATTCGTAGTCGTCCAGCCCGGTCGAACCCGTCACCAGCTGCACGACGCGCCCCGAGAACTTGCGGCCCGAGGTCCCGTGCTCGTACATGAGCGTCAAGCGCTCTTGGTAAGCCAACCGGTACCAGTTGTCGTCGCCGTCGCGCCTTTTGGACATCGGGTAAAAGCACAACGCGCGTTTGCCCGTCGGAGGTAACACCGGGTGCAGCCTGGGTTCCAATCGCTCTGCGGGCATGCCTTTGGCGTACTCGGACACCTCCGTGAGCGAGAGGTA
>DASSZK010000265.1:0-17943 GCA_035702845.1 Acidimicrobiales bacterium | reverse complement strand
CACGGGGGCGTCCCCGGCCAAGCGCCTGGCATGTTCGAGGACACCGCCCACCACCTGCTCCAGGCGGGCGCCGTCGGCCACAACCTCTACCTCTGGCCCCGCCACGAGCTCGACACCTTCGTCCCGGATCGACGCGATCACGCTCTGCACAAGCTGGCGCAGCTCGACAGGGGCCACTATGAGCCGGAGCTGGCCACGTGCCACGGCGCCGGCGTCCAGGGCGTCGCGTGCCACCCGTGCCAGATGGGCGACTTGGCGCCGGATCGAGGCAAGCGCCTCGTGGCGGACACCCGCATCGGCATCGTCGGAGGCCAGGACGTCGGCCCACCCGCCGATGATGGCTAAAGGGGTGCGGAACTCGTGGGCGATAAGAGTCAGGAAGCGGTCGCGGTTGACCGGCTCGAGCGGTGCTCCCTCCCGGAGCCGAGCCTCGCCACCCTCGCAAAACAGCTCCACCCAGTTAAGGAGGGTCTCGGTGCTGACCCCGAGATCTTCGGCGGTCTGGGCGACGGACTCCCCCCGGAGCACGCCCAGCACGGCCTCGGCGCGCCGGTCTGTTTCAGGCACCCCGGTTATTTACCCCGTGGGGCGGTGCCGGCGCCAATGGCCCTGCCCAAAGGCTGGTGCCGCTGCCAAAGGCTGGTGCCGGCCTCGCAGTTGCCTGCAGACGGTTCAGCTTTTGGGCGCAAGAGCGCGTTCCCACCCCTTGGGCAGGTAAGGGACCACGTTGGCGTCCCAGGTAAAGCTCAGCGGTGTCGGGTACGTTTGCGGGCGCACGATCAAGATGCTGTAGGACATCTGCCAGCCATTCGCCGAAGGCGAGGCATAACCGGCACCGGCGATGCAGTTCCTGCAAGAAATGCCGGAGTACTCACCGAGCAGCTCGTCGCGGTGGCCCCAACAACCGTGCGAAGAGGCACTGGTGCACACGCCGTTACTCGTTGCCTTGGGACCGCCCCAGCCATCGTCGTAGAACCAGCCGAACACGGCAGCAGCGGCGTTCACCGAGTTGCCCGCCCAGGCGCCTCCGAAGGCGTAATTGCCTCCCGCCGGCGGGTACCAGACCTTAACGGGCCCGTACGAAGGGTGGAACACTGGGTCACCCCCGGCTTTCGCAGCCCGCGCTCCTTCGGCGTTGAGGTAAGAGGAATAACCCGCCAAAGGCGGCACACCGTGTGAAATGCGCTCAAGATTTACAAGTACGAACACCTGCTGGGTGGGTCCCAACTGGTAGTAGTCCGTCGGCAGCGTGAAGGCCGGGTGGCCCTCGGCCAACTGCGCCCGGTCTATGGCCGCCATGATCAGCTTGTTGCACGCAGGACCGGCGTTGTAGGTGAACTTCCCGTCGGGAGCGCATGGAGAGGGGCAATGCTCTGCCCCGGTCGAGCTGATGGTGCACAGGCCAGTGCTTGTCGCGTAATAGGGCATCGGGCGGTTTGATGCTGGGTTAGCCAAAGGGCCTGCTGGAGATGCAGAGGCACTCAGCCCTGAAGCCAGAGCCGCGAACAGTGCAACCGCCACACCGAGAAGCACACGCAGTTGGCCCCGTCCCCCCATGCCCACCGAGCGTACCAGTAGGTGGGCGAGCCGGCTCGGGCCGGGCACGAATAGTTTGAAAAAAAGATGCCGCCCCGGGACGGGGCCGGTGGTAACGTGATCGACCCGCTCCAAAGCCCCGGGCCGGCGATGCTGCCCTGAAGATCACCACACCGCGGAGAAGGAAACAGCCCGATGCCTCAATCGTTTGGAGAGATTTCGTCGCGCCAGGCGGGCGCGCGCGAGCCGGACCTGGCTTGCGAGCAGGAAGTCATAAATAGCGCATATCGCCATCTCACGCGAATGCGCGAAAGAGCCGAACGGCTCCTGTCCGAAATGGGTGGCGCTGACCCGGATCTGGAATGGGCCCTCGCTCGGCGCGTCCGGGCATTGGCGCACAACCCTCGGGCGCTGTGCTTTGGCCGGACAGACTCCGACGCCGGCGACACCTGGTACATAGGCCGCCGCCACGTCGAGGACGAGAGCAGCGACCCCGTGGTGGTGGACTGGCGTGCTCCCGTAGCCGTTCCTTTCTACCGGGCGAGCTGGGACGATCCCATGGGTCTCGCCCGCCGGCGCCAGTTCGTCGTGGAGGGTGAACGCCTCCTATCGGTGGGCGACGACACCTTTGGCCGTGCCGACGCTGCGCCGGGGGAGGTGGTGGACGGTGCGCGGGACATGCGTGGTGGCGAAGCCCTGCTGGCCGAGCTGGAACGGGCACGCACCGGCGAGATGCTCGACATCGTGGCCACCGTGCAGCCCGAGCAGGACGCTGTGATCCGGGCCAAGGCGGAGGGGATCCTGGCCGTCCAGGGAGGGCCCGGGACTGGCAAGACAGCGGTGGGCCTGCACCGGGCCGCCTTCCTGCTCTACGACGACGGCCCAATGGCGAGGGCAAACATCTTGGTGGTCGGGCCCAACCGCACGTTCTTGCGCTATATCGGCCAGGTCCTGCCATCGCTGGGCGAGCACGCCGTAGTGCAGACCACGCTGGCCGACCTCGTGCCCGAAGTGCAGCTGACGGCGCCTCTGGGGGGAGCGCAAGGGGTCAGTGCCGAGCGGCTCAAGGGAGATGCCCGCATGGCGCAGTTGCTCGGGCGCGCCCTCGAGCTGCGCCGCGCCGAGCCACCCGGGGACATGGAGGTGAACCTCGGTCTTCGCCGCCTCGCCGTGCCGGCGCAGACCGTCTCCGGCCTGCTGGCAACGGCCATCTCCCGGCCCCTTCCCTATGCGGCGGGACGTTCGCTGCTGCGCGACCTGCTGGTCAAGGCCCTCTACGACCGCTACGTCGACCTGGCCGGGCCACCCAAAGACGGCACGGAACTAGGGAGCAAATTGCGCAACAGTGACGGCCTGAAGGCGATGCTTGACGCATGTTGGCCGTCAGTGTCGCCGGTGACCGTTGTCGGTGAACTGCTCACCCGGCCCCGCCAGCTCCAAGTGGCGGCCGAAGGTTTGCTGAGCCCCGACGAGCAGTCATTGCTATTGCGGCGCAAGGTCAAAGACTGGCGCCCGGGGGACGGGCCGCTGGTTGACGAGGCAAAAGCCCGCATAGACGGGGTGAGCCGGACGTACGGGTACGCCATCGTCGACGAGGCGCAGGACCTTTCACCTATGGAACTGCGCATGCTTGCCCGCCGCTGCCCGGCCGGTGACATGACTCTTCTCGGGGACCTGGCCCAGGCGGTCGGCCCCTGGGCCAAAAAGAGCTGGGAAGAGGTTGTGGGTTGGTTGCCGGAGGCCAAGTTGAAGGTGGTCGAGCTGCCACGGGGTTACCGCTCGACATCGCAGGTATTGGACCTGGCGAGCCGCCTACTGCCTACGGCGGCCCCCGAGGTCCAGCCGACACGGGCTGTGAGGCGCGGTGCGTATACTCCAGAGATCCACAACGTGCCCGTGGCCGACCTGGCGAGGCATTGCGTGCGCCTGGCCTCGGACCTCTTCAAGAGGTTCCCGACTGTCGGTGTCGTGGTTCCCGCCCGGCTCGTCGCTGAGATCATGTCGGCAGGTCACGGGCACGACTGGCTGGGCGAGGCGGGGCGTCACGGCCTCGGCCGCCCGGTGACCGTCGTGTCTGCCACCGGGGCCAAAGGGCTCGAGTTCGACTCGGTGCTGGTGGTCGAGCCATCCGCCATCGCCGCCGAAAGAGACGACCACGCCGCAGGGCTGCGCTTGCTCTACGTAGCGCTCACCCGGCCGACGCAGCACCTGGCTATATTGCACAGCACCCAGTTGCCGGAAGAGCTCGTAACTGGAGCGGCTCAGAGCTAACGCCTGTCGGCGAGTGCCCAGCCGAGGGCACTCATAACTGCGCTGACGACGAACACAGAGGGCCACGCACCGATTTTTTTGGCCAAGGGGTGCGAGCCCCCCATTGCTGCGGCATAGGAAGCGCCAAGTACGGTGGCTTTGGCCGTACCCGACTTGCGCCACGCCGGCCCGCAAGCGAGCCCGGCTGCGGCCCATATTGCGCCGCCCAGCTTGCGGTTGTGGGTGTAGCGGGCTGTGGCGAAGCCGCCTATCAAGCCGACAGCACTGAGAACAGAAGTAGGGAAGCGAGCCATATGGGCGTGAGCATACCGGAGCTTTTTGCCGGTTGTTCAGTACCAGATCGAGCCGGCCCGGGGCCCGTCTTGTGCAAAATGCTCGGCGTGCCCCGACGCGATCCTGCTTGCCGACCACGCCACTATGGCGGCGTCGAGCACGTCGGCGGGGCCGGCGGCGCCTGCCGGCCCGAGATCAGCGGGCAGCTCGATGCCTACCGAGCGAAGGATAGCCAACCGCTGGGACTGGCCGTTCCACGACGTCTTGGACCAGGGCAGGGGCTTGCCCCCGTTTGCTCGGGCGAACGACACCTCGGGGTGCACCTCATGGACGCGCTCGTCGTGTGCCGCCGGTAGTTCGACTTGGTCGATCATGTGGCGCAACCCGAACGCCTGGGCCGAGATCCCCGCCCATCCATTGCTGCGAGCGATCTCGTTTGCCTCCGAATGCGTTGCCGCTCTCGTCGCAGGTGCCGGGGGCGCCAGGAACACAGACTGCCAACGAGGACCGACGTACTTGCGGGCGAGGACATCTGCGGGGCGCGCTTGCCCCGTCCGGGGGAGGCCGATAGGGATATCGACACCTATGGCCGCCATCTCGCTCAGAGCGTCCAGCGCTTGGTCGAAATGGCTGGCGATGAACGCCCTTTCGTAGCGGCCGCTGTCCAGCACTACCAAGACCCAGCGACCCTTCCAGACGTCGGCACCCGCCACCTTCACGGCACTGTTCCCATAAGGGTGCCAGTTGTCGGGTCACGGCTGGTTATGCAGTACAACTCACCCGTTGGCGCCTGCATCGTGGTCCACAGTCGGTGGTTTTCCCAGATAGAAGCTCCGAAGTTCTCGTGGCGCAGCACCTCGGCGCTGACATCGGTGGTGGCCAGGTCAAGGTGAGCCGACACAGCGGCACAGTCACGCTGGCTGCTGCCAGGCGCCGGAGCACCAAGGCGTTGGAACAAAAGCCGTACGGGCAACTCGCTGGGCCGGCCCAGGTACGAGAACTCGGGGAGCGCTCCAGGCCGCAAGTCCCAACCCGTAAGCATTGCCCAGAACTTGCACTCTGTACCAAAAGAAGTACCTGGTACGTCAAGGCAAAGTTGGTCCACCATGCTGGTGTGGCCGGTCGGCCAGCGAGCCGGGGGTGGGCGCCCAGGCTGGCCGGTGATGCCGGCATTGGGCTCATGAGCCTGCGTCGTCTCGCTACTGACGGCACAAAACGCCATGCCGCCGGGGGATACCAGGGCCCGTACAGGTCCCGCACAGTCATGGCGCCGAGCGCCCAGGCTTAGGGCGACAGCTTCGAGCCGCTCAGGATCCTCGGTGTGCAGGTCGAGGTGGAAGCCGCCGGCTCCGCTCTGCGTGCGTTGCACCCGGAGGTAGGCGTCACCGCCGGGAGGTACGAACGTGGCGAACTCGACCTTGTGCCCCCGCCATGCGGACAACCCGTAGCCCGTAACCTCCTGCCAGAAGTCAATGGCAGGTGCTGTCCTTTGGGCCGGGATGTCGAGGAACACGGTAAGCCACGTCACCTCCGGACCGCTCATGTGGCGAAGTTAGCCGCCGGTTGCCGGCGGTGCTAGCGGGTATTGCAAGTAGTCAATAGACTTGACTATCATGACGACATGACCCCTGGCAAGCCCGTGGCACCCCGGACCGTTCCCCTCCGGACGGCACCCTCGGGGCTGGGCCCCTCCGGACCTCGTGATCCCAGAGCTCGTATGACTCCAAGTAACAGTGAAAGACCCCCGGAGCACGAGCTCCGCGAGCCCGACGAGCCGCAGCAGCCTCCCCTGAGCGTCCTGCTGAGAAACGCCCGGCGTGCCGTCGCCGATCATGTACGCCTCGCTCTTGACGAGGCGGGCTTCGCGGATCTGCCACCGAACGGGCCGTTTGTCCTGAGCGCGCTCGCATTTGGGCAGGCGCCGCACAGCGAGGTGATCTCTCGGCTGGGCGTAAGCAAGCAGGCCGCCGGCCAGCTGGTCGAGACCCTTGTCGGCCGCGGGTACCTGGAGAGGTTCCCCGACCCGGCTGATGGGCGGCGCTTCACGCTGGCTCTCACCGTGCGTGGTGAACGAGCGGGCACTGTGGTTCGCTCGGCGGCAGCCCAATTGGAAGCTGCCGTCGAGGATATTGCCGGTGCCGACGGTCTGCGGACGGCGAAGCAAGTACTGGAGGCGGTCATCGAGATGGGAGCAATGGATGAGTGAAGTCGTTACAGACGACCGCAGGGAGCGCTATCTCGCTCTGCGGTCGTCGTTCCTGGACCGCTTCGTGGCCAACGCCACCGAGGCGGGTGTCGGCCAGTTCGTAGTGGTCGGCGGCGGTTATAGCGGCGGCAGTACGTTTGGGCCCACGCGTTGGTGGCAGGTGCCTTCGGGGCCTGCTATGGACAAGGCCCTGGTAGAAGATGGGTTCCAAGTCGAGAGCCCAACCCGGTTCATCCTTGCCAAAGGGGCGAAACTGGCAGAGGAGGAACTCTTTCACCTTCTTCGCAGTGCCCGGTCCTTGGCTTCGCCCGGTACGAGGCTGGCCATTTGCTAGCGCCCGCCGGCGACGGCGCCTGCCCCTGACATGGCGGCGCCTCAGCAGCTGTCGGTGCTGCTCGAAAAGACACGCTGGAGAGCGGTAAAAATATCGGAGAAGTCGCAAAGGGCCGGCTTTGTCGTAGCCCTCCCGGCTTGGGTGCCGGCCGGTGACGGGCCGGCGGCCACGAAGAGCGCGTTGGGTTGTTTTTGCGAATGGGTGTTCCACCGTGATGCCACTGCCTCGCTCGGTGAGCACCTGTCCGGCGCATATGGTATTGCCGTCGAGCGAGTCGAGGAGCTCGACGTGGGCACCTTCAAGGTCCAGATAAAAAGTGGTAGCCCGTGGGTGGCCCGCGTGTTCCCTTCTACGCGGCCTGAGGCTGACGTGCAACGTGAGGTGGATGTTATGCACCATCTGGACCCTGTAGGTTTCCCTGTCGAAAAGTTCCCCGTTGCCCGGCCCGTGTCCGTCTTGGAGGGCCAACCGGTCGTCGTGACCGAGTTTGTCCACGGCTCAGAGATGAAGAGTGGTGCAGCAAATTTTGGCCGGATCGGACGGCTCCTGGGCGAGCTTCATACTGTCCAGGTTGACGAGGGGTGGCAACGTCACCCAGGGGGGGCCTGGCACCACCTCGCGCTTGACACGAGCCCAGCAGGGGAACTGATGGTCCTTCGCTCCCTTTTGTCGCCGGCACGCCATCGGGTGACGGTAGGCGAGGAAAACCTCTACGACAAGCTGGTCGCCGCAGTGGAGGCAGCCGATGCCTGCGCCGACCTGCCGCACGCGCTCGGGCACCCGGACCTCGTCCCCCGCAACATGATCGTGCGCCCGGGCAAGAGCCCGACAGTGATTGATTGGGCGGGGGTGGGTTGGTACCCGCGCGTCATGTCGCTCGGCAGCACGTTGTGGGCGGCGCGAGACGCTCGCTCGGTGTCCAGCGCGGTCGGCGCATACCGCGAAAAGGTTACGCTCTCTGCGGCGGAAATGGACCGGCTCGCCACAGCAGTGGCGCATAGGCCTCTCGTTCTGGCGTGTTGGAGCTTCATCACCGGTAGGGAAGACCTGGCGTGGGTGGCGAAGTGCTGGGAAAACCAACTGGCCAGATCTCTCAAGATCGCCGACCAGGCGCGGGTGGCCTGGAGCGGTGGCGACCGCTAGCGCCCCTCGCTCATCCGTACCGTCATGATCATCCTGTTACGACATGGCCAGGGCGACCTCGCTCGACTGTACGAACAGCTTCGGGTGGAAGCTCTTACCTACGGCGACGTCGGGGCAACCGCGACGCCGGATTTGCCTTCTGGATATCATCACGTCAGTAGCCGGCGCATCATCGGCCGAGGGCCGGCCGACTGGGCAACGGCGCGCCAGGCCGTGCTCAATTGGGCGCCGCACCGCGGTGCGGGCTTCGCTATTTACCCGCCGCACGTAACCGCGAACGGGGGAGAGACCGTCCTCGTGACCCGGCGCCTCGGGCTCGCAAGTTTGGTCATCCCATGCCGGGTCGTTTACCGCACCGACGAGGTGGGCCGCGTCGGCTTCGCCTACGGCACGCTGCCGGGTCATCCCGAGGAGGGGGAGGAGAGCTTCCACGTCGTGCGCACGGCCGAGGACGAGGTCATCATCGACATAAGGGCGTTTTCCAGGCCAGCTGACCAGCTGGCGAAGCTCGGCGGACCGCTCGGTCGTTTGGTGCAGGGCGCAGTGACGGATCGTTACCTAGACGCCATGGAACAGGCCGTGAAGCGCCCCTCAAGCCCTCGCTGAAGAGAGGGGTTCCACGCCAAGCGCCGCCGCTGCCGGTGTGGCACCGACCTAGTCGGCGGCCTGAACTAGCGCTTGAGCCCCGGCGGCACCCCCCGCAGACTGGGCGAAGTGTTGATGGGAATACCCCGGGGGGTATGATGGGTTGTGCTGGGTACATACCTAGAGGAGGACTTGTGACCACGGTGCGCCTAACTAAGGACAATTTCGACGAGACGGTCGGCTCCCACGAGGTGGTGCTGGTTGATTTCTGGGCCAGCTGGTGCGGACCGTGCCGGGTGTTCGCTCCCATCTTCGAGGAGGCTTCGCACCAGCACCAGGACGTGGTCTTCGCCAAGGTGGACACCGAGGCGGAGCCCGAGCTGGCGGCCGAGTTCGGGATCATGTCGATCCCAACACTTATGGCCTTTCGCGACAACGTCTTGCTGTACGCGCAACCGGGAGCGCTACCCGCTGCGGCACTGAACCAGCTGATCGACAAGATCAAAAGTGTGGACATGGACGATATACGCCGCGAGATCGAGGAGCGGGCCCATGTCAGTTCCTGAACCGCATATTCCGCAAGGCTCGCACCCTTTGCTGACGCTGATGAAAGCCCTCGAGAGGGACATCGACCAACCCCTCGAGGACGTGGAAGCCTCACTGCGCTCGGCGCTTTCAGAGCAGGGTTTCGGCGTTCTAACGGAGATCGACGTTGCCGCCACTTTTGCGGCCAAACTTGGCGTGCACAGGCCGCCGATGAAGATCCTCGGCGCCTGCAACCCGTCGCTCGCCCATCGTGCACTTGGGATCGATGCGTCGGTGGCCCTGCTCCTGCCGTGCAATGTGGTCCTAACAGAGCTCGCTGCAGGTGGCACCCACGTCGCTGTAGCCGACCCCCGTACGGTTCTCAGGACAGGGACGGGTAGTGACGATCGCCTCGCCGAACTGGGCGAAGAAGCCTCGGCGGGTTTGGAACGCGCCCTCGACCGCCTCGGCCGATGACCGCTGCCACCCCTGGTCCGTACGGGCCCAGCACATACGCAGGGGGCCACGACGAAACTGGCCGCGAAGCAACTGGCCACCAAGCGACTGGCCACCAAGCAACTGGCCACCGGGGAACGGCTCGAGACCGTACCGGGTTGCCCAAAGCATCGTCGGTCCTGGCCGTCTGTGCTCATCCGGACGACGAGAGCTTCGGGCTGGGCGCCATCGTAGACAGCTTCGCCTCAAACGGGGCCACCGTCTCGGTGCTGTGCTTCACCCGCGGAGAAGCCTCCACGCTTGGGGACTGCGAGCCTGAGGAGCTAGGTGAGTTGAGACGCTCCGAGTTACGTGCTGCCGCCGCACAACTCGGCGTCGAGCGCGCCAAGCTTTGCGAATACCCCGACGGTTCCTTGGCGAGCGTCCCGCTCCGCCAGCTCACTGGCGAAGTTACCGCAATGGCGGCTGAAGTCGGCGCCGACCTCCTGCTCGTCTTTGACGAGGGTGGTATCACGGGGCACCCTGACCACTGCCGGGCCACCGAAGCCGCGCTTGGCCTGCCAGGGCTGCCCGTGCTTGCCTGGACGATCCCGGGCAGCGTTGCGGGCACGCTCAACTGTGAGCTCGGTGGCACCTTCGTTGGGCGCTCAGCCGACGAGATAGACATGGTCGTACGCGTCCGGCGGGGCGCCCAGCAGCGCGCCATTGCCTGTCACGCCAGCCAGAACTCCGATGCTTCACCTCTGCGGCGTCGCTTGGGATTACTTGGTGAAAACGAGTCGTTGCGTTGGCTCCGACGACCAAAGCTCCGCAGCTAAGGACGATCGACAGGCGATGCAACAGGGCGAACACCACTGCCGAGCGCCGAGTAGTGGGGGCGCCGGTATGCCCCGGGCCCTTGTAATTTTTTTACGCAGTGGGCGGTACGCAACGCTCGTCGAGGTGGTGACATCGTCGCGGCCGCGAGCGCCCTCACGAGGGTAAATGACGGTCAAAACGGGTCTCTGACGGTCAAGGTGCGGCTTTGACTTGGGAGCCAAAACCCCTGGTGGAGGCAAAATCGCTGGGTGGGTGGGTGCCCCCGGCAGGATTCGAACCTGCGCACCCGGCTCCGGAGGCCGGTGCTCTATCCCCTGAGCTACGAGGGCGGCCCATGCAGCATACTTCGTCCCCGATGAGCCGCCGGCGGCGCGGGGGCGAAGTGGTGACGGTCGGTCGGGTAAGAATTCCCAGCGCCTCCATTCCCGGGCCGCCGTCACGAGCCCGCCAACCCAGGACACCGTCAACCCAGGACACCGTCAACCCAGGACGCCGCAAACCCAGGACGCCGCAAACCCAGGAGGCCGTGGGCCCAGGGCACCGTCCGCCGCGCCGCTGCAGTCGAGCCCCCGCCGGCAATGACATGCGCCCCCGGCAACCAGCCTGGCAGCATGGTCGGACCACGATGATCGGACCACCATGATCCCCGACCCGCTTCAAGCCCAGACCGCTCCGCGCCAAGGTACGGCCGATACTGCCCCCGAGCAGCCGCTCCCTGTGAGCCTGTTGCCTCTCACTGCGCAAGTGGATGCCCAAGGTCGCCTGTCCATCGGTGGGGTCGACGTGCCCGACCTGGTGGAGCAGGTCGGTACCCCAGTGTTCATCTACGACGAGGAGCACCTGCGCCAGCGTTGCCGGGAGGCGCGCCAGGCGTTCGGGGACCGGGTGGCGTACGCCTCCAAGGCCTTCTTGTGCAAGGCCATGGCACGCCTCGCTTACGAGGAAGGGTGCTGCATCGATGTCGCGACCGGGGGGGAGATGGCGGTGGCCCTGGCGGCCGGCGTGCCCGCCGAGCGACTCGTCCTTCACGGGAACAACAAATCAGAAGCAGAACTCGAGGCTGCTGTCGATGCTGGCGTGGGACGGATCGTGGTCGATTCTTTCGACGAGATCGACCGCTTGGCCGCCATTGCCAAGCAGCGAAATGCCGTGGCGCCGCTGGCTCGCGTGCTCGTGAGGGTTACGCCGGGAATAGAGGCTCACACCCACGAGTACATAATGACTGGCCAGGACGATTCGAAGTTCGGGTTCGGCTTGGCGTCGGGAGCGGCTGCGGAGGCGGTCGCCCGCCTGCGCGCCCCGAGCAGCGGTGTCGAGCTGGCGGGCCTGCACGCCCACATTGGTTCGCAAATATTTGCGTTGCACAGTTTCGAACAAGAAGTGGCGGTGCTGGCTGAGTTCTTTCAGAGCTTGGGTCTGGAAGAGCTCTGCGCCGGCGGGGGGCTGGGCGTGGCATACGTGGTCGGCGAAGAGTCGCCGACCATTTCGGAATGGGCGCAGGCGCTGCGCGCGGCGGCAAAAAAAGTGGGCATTGGCGAAGAGGTCGCTATTTCGGCAGAGCCGGGACGTGCCATAGTTGCGGCGGCGGCGATCACTGCGTACCGCGTCGGCACGATAAAGGACATACCGGGTGTCCGCACCTACCTGAGCGTCGACGGTGGTATGAGCGACAACCCGCGTCCGGTCCTTTACGGCTCGGGGTACGAAGCGTTCCTTCCTCGGGTCACCCGAGCCCAGCGGCCTCGCGTGGTCACGATCGTGGGCAAGCACTGCGAGTCCGGCGACGTCATCGTTCGCGACGCCCGCGTGCCCGAGATGACGAGTGTGGGGGATGTCCTGGCTACGCCGGTCACGGGGGCGTACGGGCACTCGATGGCGTCCAACTACAACAAGGTGCCGCGGCCACCGGTCGTGTTCGTCCGGGACGGGGAGTGGCGGATAGTAGTACGGCGCGAGACCTACGACGACCTCATGGCCCTCGACCAATGAGCCCCCGGCCAATGAGGGGGTATGGCGCCGCTGTGGCCAAGCAGCCTGGCGGCTGGCTAGCCTCGCCTGCGTACGAGCCCAGGCCGCCAGCGGCGTACAGGTCCGACGGTACGGGCGCAGCACAAGACGATTGACGGGGGCCCGATGACCTACCAGGACGAAACCGAGCTGACCGAGGGCGCCGAGGGCGCGCCCGGAGGGCCGGTCGGTAGGCCCACGGTCCGGGTCGGCCTTCTTGGGTGCGGCAACGTCGGCTCCGCGCTGGCCCGCGTCCTCCTCACCGATGGCAAGCGCATTGCAGACCGCACCGGTATAGAGCTGCAGCTGGCCAAGGTGGCGGTGCGGTCCATGTCCAAAGAGCGCGACGTACCCGACCTCGACGGCCTGCTCACCACCGACGCCGGCCAGGTCGTAGATGACCCCTCTATCGATGTGGTGGTGGAGGTCATGGGGGGCATCTCGCCTGCCCGGGACCTGGTGCGACGGGCACTCAGCGCGGGCAAGCCCGTCGTCAGTGCCAACAAGGAGCTTCTGGCCAACCACGGCGGGGAGCTGTGGGCAGAGGCGAGTGCTGCCGGGGTGGACCTCCTCTTCGAGGCCTCGGTCGCGGGCGGGGTCCCCCTGATCAGGGCTCTGCGCGAGTCCCTGGCGGGCGAGCGCATCCACCGTGTCATGGGCATCGTCAACGGGACGACCAACTACATCCTGACCCGGATGGCCAGCTCCGGAGCGAGCTACAACGACGCGCTCGCCGAGGCGCAGGGCCTGGGCTATGCGGAGCGTGACCCAACGGCTGACGTCGAGGGTTACGATGCCGCGGCCAAAGCCGCGATCCTGGCCAACGTCGCTTTCGGAGCGAAGGTGGTGGCTGGCGACGTCTACAGGGAGGGCATTTCGGGCATCGGGGCCCAGGACATTGCCGCTGCCCGGCGCCTCGGTTTTGCCATCAAGTTGCTTGCCGTGGTCGAAGAGTGCCCGGACGGCTCGCTTGGGGTGCGTGTGCACCCGGCGATGGTCCCCGAGGACCACCCGCTCGCCTCCGTGCAGGGATCGTTCAATGCGGTGTTCATCGAAGGTGGTTCGGTGGGCGAGCTGATGCTGCTCGGGCGGGGCGCAGGCGGGCCTCCTACGGCCAGCGCTGTCCTCGGGGACCTGGTCGACGCCGCTCACAACCTCACGGTCAAGGGGGCGGCGAGGCGTATCGAGCTCCACGACGTGCCTTTGCGGCCCATAGACGACCTGCGCTGCGCCTACTATCTGAGCTTGTTCGTCGCCGACCGCCCCGGAGTGCTCGCTGCTATCGCCGGCATTCTCGGGAGCCACAATGTCTCCGTGCGCTCGATGGAGCAGGACGCGCCCGAACAGGAGGCGGAACGTGAAGCGGGCTCAGCGCCGCGCCAAGCCCAACTCGTGTTCGTCACCCACCCCGCGATGGAACGGGACATGCAGGCGTGCCTGCATGAGATCCACCGCCTTGACGCGGTCAGCCGGATCAGCAACCTCTTGAGGGTGGTCGGGCAATGACGGCCAGTGCATGGAAGGGACTGGTTGAGGAGTACCGCCAGTACTTGCCGGTGAGCGATGCAACGCCTGTCGTCACCCTGCTCGAGGGCAATACTCCGCTCGTAAGCGCGCCGCGGCTTTCCGAGCGGCTCGGGGCCCAGGTGTGGCTGAAGGTGGAGGGTGCCAACCCCACGGGGTCGTTCAAGGACCGGGGCATGACGGTGGCCATGTCCAAGGCGATGGAGGACGGGGCCAAGGCGGTCGTGTGTGGGTCCACCGGCAATACCTCTGCGTCTGCCGCTGCGTATGCGGCACGCGCCGGCTTGCGCTGCGTCGTGCTCATACCGGATGGTTACATCGCCTTGGGCAAGTTGGCCCAGGCACTCGTACACGGCGCAAAGGTGGTTCAGGTACGAGGCAATTTTGACCGGGCACTGGCGCTGGTGCGTCAACTGGCCGACGCGGAGCCCGTCACGGTCGTAAATTCCATCAACCCGTACCGCATAGAGGGCCAAAAAACAGGCGCTTTCGAGGTCGTAGACGTACTCGGTGACGCTCCGGACTTCCATTTCATGCCCGTGGGCAATGCGGGCAACATAACGGCCTACTGGAAGGGCTACCGGGAATACCAGGACGCAGGGCTGTGTTCCAAGCTGCCCAAGATGTGCGGTTTCCAGGCGGCTGGAGCAGCCCCCATAGTTCTCGGGCACCCCGTGGACAAGCCGGACACGATTGCAACGGCAATTCGCATCGGAAATCCTGCTTCCTGGTACGGCGCGACCGCAGCTGCCTCGGAATCCGGAGGCACGATCAGCTCGGTTACCGACGAAGAGATCCTGGCCGCCTATAGGTTCCTCGCGGGGCAGGAGTCCGTGTTCTGCGAACCGGCTTCTGCGGCTTCGGTGGCCGGTTTGCTCAAGGTCGGGGTGCCAGAGGGTTCGCGCGTCGTCTGCGTGCTGACGGGCCACGGCTTAAAGGACCCCGACGTAGCCATAGGCCAGATCGCCGTGCCCAAGGCCGTCGACGCAGACTTGGGTGCTGTGCGGGCTGAGCTGGGCCTTTGAGGGTTCCTGGCGCGTCGCCGGCCCAGCCGCTATCATGGGTGTTGCCCCAGCTCTCCGACCCCAGCTGAGCGGGGACATCGATCCGGAGCGGGGACTCCTGGGCGCTACTCCAACAGCCTGGTCCTGCCTAATTAGGTGGTAGTAGGCGGTACGCGCAGGTTCCCTGCATTGTTTCATGCTGATCCGGCTGTTTCGGAACCCTACTCAACACTTAAATCACCACAGAGGTACTCAATGAGCGACCTGCAGCTCGAGCGGTCCGTGCTCGAGTCGAAGGAGCGGGACGAGCTCTTCGCCATCGCCAAAGCGCTTGGATCATCACCGACTGCCCGTACCAAGAAGGCAGACCTGGTGAGCCATATCCTGCAGGCGACCGGCGTCGAGGATGCTCCTGCGCCCGCCGACAAACCAAAGCGCGGCCGCCCTCGGCGGACGGCGGCGTCTGCTGAGCCGGCGACAGGCGATAGCGCCGAGCAGCTGGAGCTGGCACCTGCCGGCGCGTCCCAGCGCAATGGCAGCGCGCTGGACGCGACTGGCTCAGGCTCTGGCAGCGCAGGCGCGGGCGGCTCGGCTGTAGCCACCGACGGTCCTGACTCGGTCGTGGGCCCCAGCCTGGCGAGCGTCAATGGGACAGGCGCCAATGGCACGAGCGTCAACAACACAGGTGTCAACAACACAGGTGTCAACAACACAGGTGTCAACGGCACAGGTGCCAACAGCAGGTCAGGGATTGGCCGGCGCACCAACGGGACCTCCGTGGTGCCGACTGCCGATGCAGACGGGCGCGCCGGCGCCCCGGCACAGGGCGATGGTCCTGGCACCGATGGAGCCGCCGCTGAGCAAGTGGACGGCCAACCCTCGGGTGGCGCGCGCTCCGAGCAGTTCAGGGGTCGCAACGACCGCGGGGAGCGGGGCGACCGGGGGGAGCGTGCTGACCGCAACGACCGCAACGACCGCAACGACAGGTCTGCCGACAACGACGGAGGTCTGGGTAACAGCCGCCGTCGCCGGCGCCGCAACCGGGACAAGCCCCAACGCGGTGGTGGCCAAGGCCAAGGCCAAGAGCGTGAGATGGCGCCCTCGGCGGCGAGCGAGGCCAACTATTCGGGCGAGCTCGTTACCTGCTCCGGGTTGCTCGATCTTCGCGACGAGGGCTACGGGTTCCTCCGGGCCAACGGCTACTTGTCCAGCTCGTCGGACGTCTATGTGTCGATCACCCAGGTCCGCCGCTACGGGTTGCGCAAGGGCGACCTCGTCGAGGGCGCTTACCGCCCGGCTGCCAACAACGAGAAGTACCCTGCGCTGGTCAGGGTGGACTCGGTGGCGGGGGCCTCGCCCGACGAGGCCCGCAACCGGCCCAAGTTCGAATCCCTCACCCCCCTGTTCCCCGACGACAAGCTGGCGCTCGAAGTCCCCGGCGACCCGGGCAATGTCACCGCTCGTATCGTCGACCTCGTCTCGCCGATCGGCAAGGGCCAGCGCGGGCTGATCGTGTCCCCGCCCAAGGCGGGCAAGACCACCGTCTTGAAGCAGATCGCTCACTCCATCGAGGCCAACAACCCCAACGTGCACCTCATGGTGCTGTTGGTGGACGAACGCCCCGAGGAAGTGACCGACATGCGCCGCTCGGTCAAGGGCGAAGTGATCGCCTCCACCTTTGACCGCCCGGCGGACGAGCACACCCAGGTCGCGGAGCTGGCCATCGAGCGGGCGAAGCGCCTGGTGGAGATGGGCCGAGATGTCGTCATAGTCCTCGACGGCATCACACGCCTGGCCCGTGCCTACAACCTGGCTCAGCCGGCCACAGGGCGCATCATGTCCGGTGGTATCGACACCGGGGCTCTGTACCCTCCCAAGAAGTTCTTCGGCAGCGCCCGCAACATCGAGGAGGGCGGCTCGCTCACGATCCTGGCCACGGCCCTGGTCGAGACGGGCAGCAAGATGGACGAGGTCATCTTCGAGGAGTTCAAGGGCACCGGCAACATGGAACTGCGCCTCGACCGCAAGCTGGCCGAGCGCCGCCTCTACCCGGCCATCGATGTCAACGGCTCGTCCACCCGCCACGAAGAGCTGCTTTTTGACCGTGCCCAGCTCCAGCAGGTGTGGAAGCTGCGCCGGGTGCTGAACGCCCTGGCCACCGACGGCAATGCCGCCGCGGGCCTGGAATTATTGGTCGACAAGATCCGTTCTACCCGCAGTAACGACCAGTTCCTGGCAGACATCGCCAAAACCCCGGCACCTGCCATCTAGCTAACCTGGAAGAGCCATGAAATCCGATACCCATCCCGAGTACGTGCAAGCCAAGGTCGTCTGTTCCTGCGGCAACACCTACATCACCCGCTCCACCAAGCCAGAGCTGCACACCGAACTGTGCAACGAGTGCCACCCGTTCTTCACCGGTAAGCAGAAGCTGGTGGACACCGGCGGTCGCGTGGAGCGCTTCGAGCGCCGTTACGGGCGGCGCGGCACGAGGGCCGGCGCCAGCGAGTAAGTGTTCGAGCGACTTTCGGAGCTCGTCACCGAGTACGAGAACGTCCTCGTCCAGCTATCCGATCCAGCAGTAATAAGCGACCAGCGGCGCCTGCGAGATGCCTCGCGCCGTCACCACGAGCTCGAGCCCGTGGTGGCCACCTATCGCGCCTACAAGTCCGCTGAAGCCGACCTGGAAGTCGCCAAGGAGATGGCAGCGTCCGCCACAGGCGACGACAGAGGGCTGCTCGACGAAGAGATCGCGTCAACACAGGAGCGCCTTGAAGAGCTCGAAGAGCAGCTCAAGGTGCTCCTGTTGCCGCGCGACCCCAACGATGGGCGCAACGTCATCTTGGAGATCCGCGGAGCCGAGGGTGGGGAGGAGGCCAACCTCTTTGCCCGGGACCTGTTCGAGATGTACCAGCGCTATACCGACCGTGTCGGCCTCAAGGTGGAAGTCCTCTCCAGTGACCCGTCGCCCATGGGCGGTTTCAACGAGGTGACGCTGATGGTCAAGGGCGCCGAAGCCTGGGCGCGCCTAAAGCACGAAGGCGGCCCTCACCGCGTTCAGCGGGTGCCCGTGACCGAGTCACAGGGCCGCGTGCACACCTCGTCGGCCACGGTGACCGTGCTGCCCGAGGCGGACGAGGTGGACGTGCACATCGAGGAAAAGGACCTGCGCATCGACGTGTACCGCAGCACCGGCCCCGGCGGCCAGTCGGTCAACACGACCGACTCCGCGGTGCGCATCACCCACCTGCCAACCGGCA